>NZ_JBMCZA010000181.1:2184-2295 GCF_048654705.1 Nocardioides sp. CPCC 206348 | reverse complement strand
GACCCAGCCAGCGACTCGCTCAAGCCGCTCCTCAGCCTCGCCGGCCTCACCGACATCAGCGCGCACCCGGCGTTCGACTGGAACCACCGCAAGGGCACGTTCGGCTCGGGC
>NZ_JBMCZA010000181.1:0-2064 GCF_048654705.1 Nocardioides sp. CPCC 206348 | reverse complement strand
TGGGAGATCTTCCCGACGCTGGACAAGAAGGAACACGAGGCGTCCGACCACGCGGCGATCTACGCCGACATCACCGACTTCTGACGGTCGTCACTGCACACGTTTCCCAGGAACGAATCCATACATCCCGTCAAGACAAGAGGTGCGGCATGGCGATCACCGTTTCGGTCCTCGAGCCGGTCGTCGCCGGCGCGGTCGTCTATCAGCGGCTGGCGCCAGACAAGATCGGCGGCCCGGCACGGGCGCGGATCTCGCTGAAGGTGCGCGTCACCGGCGAGGGCAAGCTGATCACGGCGAGGCTCGGGTCGGACCAGATCTTCAGCTCGCCGGACGGGCTGGCTCTCCCCGCCGAGTTCCAGAACTGTGACGCGGCCACCCTCGTGCTCGACGAGCCGCTGAAGCCGTCGTACCTGCTGGAGGTCACGGTCCAGGTCGGTGACACGACGTCCGAAACGGCGTCGGTCCCGGTCACCCTGGTCCCGCACACGAACGTCAACGGCCCTCTCTCGTGGCCGGGCCTCGGTGACGAGCTCCTTCCGAACGAGGCCTGGGGAGCCTCGGCCGACCACGGGGCCGGCTTCCAGGTGTTCGCCCTGGACACCGCGATCGATGGATGGGACGGCACCGCCTGGACCGACCGCTGGGTTGCAGCGCCCGACTTTCCGTACGACTACCGCGTCTTCGGTCGGCCGCTGCATGCGCTGACCGATGGCGTGGTGGACCTGGTGGTCAACGACCACCCGGAGTGGGAGAGCCGGACTTCCAGGGACGCCATCTGGGCGGCGGCCAAGCTGCCCGACGGATCGATTGACTGGTCGAAGATTCCGAAGAGCCCGACGACGGGGAAGTACGACGCCGGCGGCAATGTGCTCTTCGTGAGGTCTGGCGAGGAGATCTGGCTCGCTGCTCACCTCCAGAAGGGATCCATTCCGCCCCAGCTCACGGTCGGAGCGAAGGTCACCCGTGGGCAGTACATCGGAAAGGTCGGCTTCTGCGGCAACACCAGCCATCCGCACACGCACATCGACGTCAATCGGCTGCCGGCAAACTATTCGGGAACCGGCTTCAACGGCCGGTTCCCGCGGCCCATGGGGTTCTCGAACCTGTATGCGCTGACGGTCGCCGAGGCCCACACTGCGGCGGTCCAGGGCGCGATCCCGTCAACCTCGTGGACAGCCTTGAGCAACCAGACGGCGTCGCGGAAGCGTGACCTGCTGTATGCCGGACCGACCCCTCCTGTGTTCCATGCCGGGCCCGGTGGCAACCAGGACGCTGCGATCTACACAGCCATCTGGGACCCGGGCAAGCACATCGACCTCTGGGTGGCGAGTCCCTCCTGGGCCGCGCTGAAGGCCAAGGCGGTAGCGCTCACCGCGTCCGATCGATTCGACATCGTCGGTGTCGAGGCCAGTCCGATCGCAGGCCAGACCCACCTGGTGGCCACGTTCCGCTACGGCGAATCCGGCGGTCGACTGGTCTGTCAGCAGGGCTGGACCGCCTTCCACGCCGAGATCAGCAAGCTCATCAGCCAGGGTCAGGTGCTCACCGACCTCACGTCGTACACCGACGGTGCGACCCGGACGTTCATCGGCATCGTCCGCCCCGGTGCAGGCGGGCTACCTCCTGTCCAGGTGAACGGCATCGCCGCCTTCGCGACCAAGGCCCAGGCCTTTCACCTCGAGGGGGTCAACGTGATCGGCCTCGACACCTTCGTCGAGGCGAGCGGGTCTGCTGTCGTCGTAGCGGCGCTCCAGAGCTCGAAGCAGTCCCAGGAGGTGATCACCGGTGCGTGGTCCACGCTCACCAGTGCGCTCGCCACCAAGACCGGAATGCGGGTGGCGCTCATCTCCTCCGCCCCCAAGATGATGTACGGCCGGGACTTCGTGGCGGTCCTGGTGCCGACCTCGCAGCCTGGCCAGAAAGTCGAGCGGATGACTTCCTTTCGTGCGGTGATCCGGTGCAGCGAGAAGTACCGGCCCGACCGGTGGCGGCTCAGCTACCTCCACTGCGAGAAGGGTTGAGCCACGCCCGCCAGCCGCCGTACGACGTGATCTCACGGTCGGG
>NZ_JBMCZA010000180.1:5610-8950 GCF_048654705.1 Nocardioides sp. CPCC 206348 | reverse complement strand
ACCTGCGCGGCGACGTACCGCTCGTCGGTGGCAGCGGCCTTCTCGGCACGGGCGAGGTCGTAGTCGGCGACGACGATGGTCTCGAAGAAGTCGCGCCGGGCGGCGATGGCCGCGAACGCACCGCCGACGCCACCAGCCCCGATCAGCAGGATCCGCATGGTTTCGAGGCTCCTCGCTGCGCTCGTCGCACCTCAACCACCGGCGGTCCCGATGTAGGACATCACGTGCTTGATGCGCGTGTAGTCCTCGAGCCCGTACATCGAGAGGTCCTTGCCGTAGCCCGAGTGCTTGAACCCGCCGTGGGGCATCTCGGAGACGAAGGGGATGTGGGTGTTGATCCAGACCACGCCGAAGTCGAGCTTGCGCGACATCCGCATCGCGCGGCCGTGGTCCTTGGTCCAGACGCTGGAGGACAGGCCGTACTGGACGCCGTTGGCGAAGCGGAGCGCCTCGGCCTCGTCGCCGAACCGCTGGACGGTGATCACCGGACCGAAGATCTCGTGCTGGACCGCTTCGTCGTCCTGGCGCAGGCCCGAGACGACGGTGGGCTCGTAGAAGTAGCCGCCCTCGCCGCCGGTCACCGAGGCGCGTGCCCCACCCGCGTTGATCGAGGCGTGGTCGGGCAGACGATCGACCATGCCGCTGACCCGGGCCAGCTGGTCGGGGTTGTTCAGGGCGCCGTAGAGGACGTCGGCGTCGTCGGGCATTCCGGTGCGGGTGGTGCGGGCCTGCTCGGCGAGGGCGGCGACGAACTCGTCGTGGATGCCGTCGGCGACGAGCACGCGGGTGGCCGCGGTGCAGTCCTGACCGGCGTTGAAGTAGCCGGCTGTCGCGATCGACTCCACCGCTGCGGCGATGTCGGCGTCGTCGAACACGACGACCGGGGCCTTGCCGCCGAGCTCGAGGTGGACCCGCTTGAGGTCGGTCGCGGCAGAGGCGGCCACCTCCGAGCCCGCCCGCACGGAGCCGGTGATCGCGACCAACTGCGGGGTCGGGTGCTCGATGAGGGCGCGTCCGGTGTCCCGGTTGCCGCACACCACGTTGAGGGTGCCGGGTGGCAGGAACTCGCTCGCCAGCTCGGCGAGGAGCACGGTGCTCGCCGGGGTGGTGTCACTGGGCTTGAGGACCACCGTGTTGCCGGCGGCGAGCGCGGGTGCGATCTTCCAGATCGCCATCATCAGGGGGTAGTTCCACGGCGTCACCTGGGCGACGACGCCGATCGGTTCACGGCGGATCCAGGACGTGTGGTCCTTGAGGTACTCGCCTGCGCTGCGGCCCTCGAGCACGCGTGCGGCCCCGGCGAAGAAGCGCAGCTCGTCGACGCTGGGCGGCAGCTCCTCCTCGGCGGTCAGGCCCAGCGGCTTGCCGGTGTTCTCGCACTCCACGCGGACGAACTCGTCCGCCCGGTCCTCCAGCGCCTGCGCGATGCGAAGCAACGCCTCCTGGCGCTCGCGCGGGGTGGTGTCGCCCCAGACCTCGAAGGCGGCGTCGGCAGCGCGCATCGCACGGTCGACGTCCTCGGCCGCGCTCGCCGGCGCGGTGGCGTACGCCGCTCCCGTGGCCGGGTTGACGACCTCGTAGGTGGCGCCCGAGGCCGCGTCGACGAGCTCACCGTTGATCAGGTTCCGCAGGGGGGTCATGGCCGGGAGCCTAGCCAGCATCTCCGCCGCGGGGAAGCGCTCCAACAACGAAATCCGTTGCGATCTGGTGAACTGGCGACGGATTCACTTGCTCGTGACGACCGAACGGGTCAAGATGGGCGGGTGGCCCACGACTCCGAACAGCACGCAGCCCTCCAGCAGTCCGCCCGCGACCACCTCTGGATGCACTTCACCCGCATGTCGTCGTACGACACGGCCGAGGTGCCGGTGATCGTGCGCGGCGACGGCGCCTACATCTGGGACGCCCACGGGAGGAAGTACCTCGACGCCCTCGGCGGGCTGTTCGTCAGCCAGCTCGGGCACGGGCGCACCGACCTGGCCGAGGTGGCGGCGAAGCAGGCCTCCGAGCTCGCGTTCTTCCCGCTGTGGTCCTACGCGCACCCCACCGCCATCGAGCTCGCCGCGAAGGTCGCCAGCTACGCGCCCGGCGACCTCAACCGGGTCTTCTTCACCTCGGGTGGCGGGGAGGCCGTCGAGTCCGCCTGGAAGCTCGCGAAGAACTACTTCAAGCTCGTCGGCAAGCCGATGAAGCACAAGGTGATCTCGCGGACCATCGCCTACCACGGCACCACCCACGGCGCCCTGTCGATCACCGGCCTGCCCGGTCTCAAGCAGCAGTTCGAACCGCTGGTCCCGTCCACCTTCCGGGTGCCGAACACCAACTTCTACCGCGCACCCGAGCGGTTCCACGACGACGGCGGCGACGCCGAGGCGTTCGGCCGCTGGGCGGCGGACCAGATCGCCGTACAGATCGAGAACGAGGGCCCCGACTCGGTGGCCGCCGTCTTCCTCGAGCCGGTGCAGAACGCGGGCGGCTGCTTCCCGCCGCCCCCGGGCTACTTCCAGCGGGTCCGCGAGATCTGCGACCAGTACGACGTCCTGCTGGTCTCCGACGAGGTGATCTGCGCGTTCGGGCGGCTGGGGCACATGTTCGGTGCCGAGCGCTACGGCTACCAGCCCGACATCATCACCTGCGCCAAGGGCATCACGTCCGGCTACGCCCCGCTCGGCGCGATGATCGCCAGCGACCGGCTGTACGAGCCGTTCGCGCACGGCGCGGAGATGTTCGCCCACGGCTACACCTTCGGAGGCCACCCGGTCTCCACCGCGGTGGCGTTGAAGAACCTCGAGATCTTCGAGAACGAAGGCATCAACGAGGGCGTACGGGCCCGCGAGGGTGACTTCCGCGCGACGCTCGAGAAGCTGCTCGACCTGCCGATCGTCGGCGACGTCCGTGGCGACGGCTTCTTCTACGGCATCGAACTCGTCAAGGACAAGGCCAGCAAGGAGACCTTCGACGAGGACGAGTCCGAGCGCCTGCTCCGCGGCTACCTCTCCAAGGCGTTGTACGACGCCGGCCTCTACTGCCGTGCCGACGACCGGGGCGACCCGGTCATCCAGCTCTCGCCCCCGCTGATCTGCGGCCAGGAGCACTTCGACGAGATCGAGCAGAAGCTCCGCGGCGTGCTGACCGGGGCCCTGGAGCTGCTGTAGGACCGGGTGCCGGGAGCCCCGTGGGGAGGCTCCCGGCACCAGCCGCCCGGTGGTTGAGGTGCGAGCGCAGCGAGCCTCGAAACCTCCGGGCCCACCTTGCGTAGGCGGGCCCGGAGGTTTCGAGGCTCGTCGCTAGCGCTCCTCGCACCTCAACCCCCGGACCGGATCAGTCCTCGGGAGTCTCT
>NZ_JBMCZA010000180.1:5029-5600 GCF_048654705.1 Nocardioides sp. CPCC 206348 | reverse complement strand
GGCTCGTCGCTAGCGCTCCTCGCACCTCAACCACCGGGAAGGGTTCGTCGCTAGCGCTCCTCGCACCTCAACCACCGGACCGGATCAGTCCTCGGGAGTCTCGTCCTGCTCGGCAGCGCGTCGCTGGACAGCAGCGCGGCGCGAGAGGTCGGGAAGTAGCGCGTCATCGCCGTTGATCAGCGCCTCCCGCTTCTTGCGACTCCATCCCTGGACGCGCTTCTCGTAGGCGAAGGCGTCCTCGATCCTCTCGAACCAGGCGTTCCAGACAAGGACGACCGGTCGGCGTCTGCGGGTGTAGAGGGCGCCGAGGTCATCGGAGTTGTGCTGCCAGATGCGTCCCTCGAGATCGACGGTGCTCCCGACGTAGTAGGAGTCGTCGTTGCAGCGCACGATGTAGGTCCAGGGCATGGGAGTCCGGGTCCCCATCCAGCGCCCGGAGGAAACTCGACCCGATGCCGCCTGTGGACAGACGCCCGTCGCCCGGTGGTTGAGGTGCGAGCGCAGCGCCGCCCGGTGGTTGAGGTGCGAGCGCAGCGAGCCTCGAAACCCCGGGGCCACGTGGCGTAGGCGG
>NZ_JBMCZA010000180.1:2531-4983 GCF_048654705.1 Nocardioides sp. CPCC 206348 | reverse complement strand
GGCTCGTCGCTAGCGCTCCTCGCACCTCAACCACCGGGCAGGGGCTAGGCAGGCCGCTTGGACCTGCGGGTGGCGAGCATGTTGCCGAGCACCAGGAACATCGAGATCAGGAACATCGCGGTCCCGACGACATTGACCTGCATCGGGATGCCGCGCTGCGAGACGCCCCAGACGAACATCGGGAAGGTGACGGTCTGGCCGGCGTTGAGGTTGGTGATGATGAAGTCGTCGAAGGACAGCGAGAAGCTCAGCAGGGCCGCTGCCGCGATGCCGGGGAACACGAGCGGGAAGGTGATCCGCCAGAAGGTCGTCACCTCGTTGGCGTAGAGGTCCATCGCCGCCTGTTCGAGGTTCTCGTCCAGCCCGGCCAGGCGTGCCTTGACGGTCACGATGACGAACGACAGGCAGAACATCACGTGGGCGATGAAGATCGTCCAGAACCCGAGTCGACCGCCGAAGCCCGCGGACACGAACAGGGCGAGCAGCGAGGAGCCCATGACGATCTCGGGGGAGGCCATCGGCAGGAAGATGATCGTGTTGATGGCCGAGCGGCCGGCGAAGCTGTGCCGGACGAGCGCGAAGGCTGCGAGGGTCCCGAGGATGGTGGCGACCACGGTCGCGAGCAGCCCGATCTCGACGCTGCGCAGGACCGCGTCGCACATGCCGTCGGGCTTGCAGGGGTTGGCCCAGTTGTCGAGCGTGAAGTCCTGGAACGCGTAGACGTTGCGGGACTTGCTGTTGTCGTTGAAGCTCATCAACATCACGACGGCGATCGGGACGAACATGTAGACGAGGACGAGCGCTCCGGCCGCCATCACCACGTGGTCGCCGATCCATCGTCCGGCTCGTTGCAGTCCGTTCACAGGAGCTCCTCCGTCCCGGCCTTGCGGATGTAGACCATCACCATCGCCACGATGATGGCCATCAGGATCACCGAGAGCGCACCGGCCGCCGCGTAGTCGCCGGTGCTCGTGAACAGGTCCTGGATGACGTTGCCGACCATCCGCTGGTTCGGACTGCCGAGCAGCCTCGCGTTGATGTAGTCGCCGGCTGCCGGGATGAAGGTCAGCAGGGTCCCGGCGACCACGCCCGGCATCGACAGCGGCAGGGTCACCTTGAGGAAGCCGCGGGTCGGGGAGGCGTAGAGGTCGCCGGCCGCCTCGATCAACCGGCCGTCGATCTTCTCCAGGCTGGCGTAGAGGGGGAGCACCATGAAGGGCAGGAAGTTGTAGACCAGTCCGGCGATCACGGCGACGGGCGTGGCCAGCAGCCGGCCGTCCTCACCCATCAGGTGCACCGTCTGCAGGGCATCCACGACGAACCCGTCGTCGGCCAGGATCAGCTTCCACGACAGGGTGCGGACCAGGAAGCTCGTGAAGAACGGCGCGATCACCAGGACCAGCAACAAGGTGCGCCACCGGCCGGCCTTGAAGGCGATCGCATAGGCGAGGACGTAGCCGAGCACCAGGCAGATCGCGGTCGCGACGCCGGCGTACCAGAGCGAGCGCCACAGGGGTTGCCAGAACTCCCCGAGCGCGTCGGTGAAGTTGGCGAAGCGGTACGTGACGTCGTACCCGGTCAGGACGGAGCCCTCGGGGTCGTAGAGGCTGGTCGCGAGGAGCGAGAGGAACGGGATGACGAAGAACAGCCCGAGCCAGACGACGGCCGGCAGCATCAGCCAGTAGCCGGTGAACCGCCCCTTCCGCATCAGGACTCCTCCACCGCGCCGGCGTTGACGTCCTGGCTCGCGGGCAGCAGGAAGGAGAACTCCGGGCGCCACGACACGTCGACCTTCGTGCCCCGGGCGATGATGCCGCGGGCGCCGGTGTTCTGCTCGAAGGACATCAGCTCCTGGCCCCACGGCATCCGCACGAGGTACTGGGTGCTGACCCCCACGAAGCTGACGTCGGTGACCACCCCGCCCTGCATGTGGTTGCCGGGTGCGTCGATCGGTTCGCCCTCGGGCGCGATGAGGACCTTCTCCGGTCGGATGCCCACCCAGCCCGGACCGCTCTGCACGTGCGCCCGGTCGGCGGGGATCGAGACCTGGGTGCCCTGCATGTCGACCTTCACCACGTCGCTGCCCGCGTTGCTCACCGTGCCTGCGATCAGGTTGGACTGGCCGAGGAAGTTGGCGACGAAGGTGGTGCGGGGGTTCTCGTAGAGCTCGGCCGGCGAGCCCATCTGCTCGATCTCGCCGCCGTTCATGACCGCGATCGTGTCGGCCATGGTCATCGCCTCTTCCTGGTCGTGCGTGACGTGCACGAACGTGAGGCCGACCTCGGTCTGTATCCGCTTGATCTCGATCTGCATCCCTCGGCGCAGCTTGAGGTCCAGGGCGCCGAGGGGTTCATCGAGGAGCAGCACCTCGGGTCGGTTGATCAGCGCCCGGGCGAGGGCCACCCGCTGCTGCTGACCGCCGGAGAGCATGGGCGGCTTCTTGCGGGCCTGC
>NZ_JBMCZA010000180.1:0-2521 GCF_048654705.1 Nocardioides sp. CPCC 206348 | reverse complement strand
CCTCGGCGCAGCTTGAGGTCCAGGGCGCCGAGGGGTTCGTCGAGGAGCAGCACCTCGGGTCGGTTGATCAACGCCCGGGCGAGGGCCACCCGCTGCTGCTGCCCGCCGGACAGCATGGGCGGCTTCTTGCGGGCCTGGCCCTCGAGCTCGACGAGCTCCAGCATGGCCCTGACCTGCTCGTCGACGTCCTTGGCCTTGCGCCGGCGCAGGCCGAAGGCGACGTTCTCGTGGATGTCGAGGTGCGGGAACAGGGCGTAGTTCTGGAAGACGGTGTTGACCGGGCGCCGGTAGGGCTTCTCGTAGGTGATCTCGTCGTCGCCGAGGTGGATCGTGCCCGAGGTCGGTACGTCGAGGCCGGCCACCATGCGCAGGGTGGTCGTCTTCCCGCAGCCCGACGGGCCGAGCAGGGCGAAGAACTTCCCTGCGGGGATCTCCAGGTCGAGGGCCTTCACCGCGGTGAAGGTGCTGAACTCCTTGGTGAGTGCGGTGAGCCGGAGGCTCCGCGAGCTGTCAGCCGCCAATGACATCGGCGAAATCTCCTTCGTAGGCGCGGATCTGGAACTCCTCGAGGGCCATGAACGAGTGCGTGGTGGCCAGCGACTCGGCGGTCGGGAAGATCAACGGGTTGTCGACGAGGCTCGGGTCGACCTTCTCCATCGCCTCCTGTGCGCCCTTGACCGGGCAGATGTACCAGACGTACGCCGCGAGCTTCGCCGCCACTTCGGGCTCGTAGTAGTAGTTGATCCACTTCTCGGCGTTGCCCTTGTGGGTGGCGAGGTTCGGCACCAGCATGTTGTCGGCCCAGATCATCTGGCCTTCCTCGGGCGTGACGAAGACGAGGTTCTCGTCCTCGGCCGCGGCGACGTCGCCGGACCACGCCTCGCAGGCCACGACATTGCCCGCAGCGAGGTCCTGGATGTACTCGTTGCCGGTGAAGGCCCGGATCTGCCCGTCCCCGCGCGCCTTGCGCAGCCTCTCGAGGGCCGTGTCCCAGTCGCCGTCGGTGAAGTTGGCGGGGTCGGCGCCCTCGCTGAGCATGATCAGGCCCATGGTGTCGCGCATCTCGGTGAGCAGCGACACGCGGCCCTTGAGGTCCGGGCGGCTGAGCAGCTCGGAGAAGGAGCGGACCTCCTTGACCTTCGACTTGTTGTAGGCGATGCCGGTGAGACCGCTCTGCCACGGCGCGGAGTAGGTGCGGTCGGGGTCCCAGCCGACGCCGGCGAGGGAGTCGATCAGGTTGGCGTGCAGGTTCGGGACCTTCGCCTTGTCGAGGGGCTGGATCCACCCGACCTGGATCATCCGGGCGGCCATCCAGTCGGTGAGCATGAACAGGTCGCGCTTGGAGGACTGGCAGGAGCCGAGCTGGTTGACGACCTTGGCGAAGAACTCGAGGTTGTCGTTGACGTCTGCGGTGTAGCTGACCTCGATGCCCATCGCCTTCTGGAAGTCGGTCAGCGTCGAGGTGTACTCACCGTCGTCCTCGTCGAGGTAGCCCGGCCAGTTCGACACGATCAGGCGCTTGTCGGACTCCGACAGGTCGCGCGTCGTGCACTTCGCGGGGTCCTGCTTGCGATCGGGGGTTCCGAACAGGGGGAGTGCCGCCAGGCCGCCCGCGCCGAGGAGCAGCCCGGAGCCGCCGCGCAGCATGGTCCTGCGACTCAGCCGGGAAGAGACCAACGGATGCCACCTCCGAATCAAAGATGTGCGCATCGTGACACGGCGGACTACCGGTGACAAGGGATTCCGTGGTCAGTTGACATGAATGCAACGGAATCCGTACCTGCGTGTTGCGTAGGGTGCCTGAACCCTGTGAGGATCGTGTCCGTGAACAAATCCCGCTCGGTCGTGCTGGACGACGTCTCGAAGGCGATCATCGCCGAGCTCCAGGAGGACGGCCGTCGTTCGTATGCCTCCATCGGCAAGGCCGTCGGACTCTCGGAGGCCGCGGTGCGCCAGCGCGTGCAGCGCCTCGTCGACGGTGGCGTGGTCCAGGTCGTGGCGGTCACCGACCCCACCGAGATGGGCTTCGCCCGCCAGGCGATGATCGGCATCAAGGCCACCGGCCAGCTCGAGCCGATCGCCGACGCGCTCGCGGCGATCGACGAGATCGACTACGTCGTGATCACGGCCGGGTCCTACGACCTGCTGGTGGAGGTCGTCTGCGAGAGCGATGACCACCTCCTGGAGATCGTGTCGGGCCGGATCCGCACCATCAAGGGCGTGCTCTCGACGGAGACCCACGTCTACCTGAAGCTGCGCAAGCAGACCTATGCCTGGGGTGTCAGATGACCACGTACGACGACCGCATCGCCGCCTTCCACGACCTGCACGCCACCGGCTGCTTCGTGATGCCGAACCCCTGGGACATCGGCAGCGCCCGGGTCCTCGAGCAGCTGGGCTTCCCGGCGCTCGCGACGACCAGTGCCGGCGCGGCCTGGACCCTGGGTCTCGCCGACAACGAGCTCTCCCTCGAGCAGGCGCTCGACCACCTCCGCGCGATCGCGGGCGCGGTGCAGATCCC
>NZ_JBMCZA010000179.1:86365-107655 GCF_048654705.1 Nocardioides sp. CPCC 206348 | reverse complement strand
CCGCCCTGGTCGTCCTCGACCACGAGGACGCCTGGTCCAAGGCCGAGCTCGCCGAGGTGATGGCCGCACTGCACGAGCAGCGCGTCCACAGCTCGGAGATCCTCGAGGCCCAGGAAGCCGACCTCACCGGCCTGCTCCGCGACTCCGGGGACGGCGCCGGGCAGGACCAGGCGGACCTGGGCGCGACCAGCTTCGAACGCGACCACGAACTGACGGTCCTGAACCACGAGCGGGAGAAGCTGGCCCAGATCGACCGGGCGCTCGCACGCATCGAGGACGGCACCTACGGGGTGTGTGAGTCGTGCGGCAACCCCATCGGGAAGATGCGGCTCATGGCGTTTCCGCGTGCCACACTGTGCATGACATGCAAGCAGCGCGAGGAACGCCGGTAGACGACCGCGACGACGGATCCCAGCCGGTTCGGCCGTCCCGTCTCGCCGCACCTCGCACCTGGCTCCTGTTCCTCTCGGTGGCCGTGGTCCTGGTCGCCATCGACCAGGTCACCAAGGTCCTCGCCGTCCGGCACCTGACCGGCGAGCCCGACAAGCAGGTCGTCGGCGATCTCCTGCAGCTGCACCTGACCTACAACCCGGGCGCCGCCTTCAGCCTGGGTACCCGCTTCACCGTGGCCCTCGCACTGTTGGCCTGTACGGCGACCGCGGTGGTGCTCTGGCTCAGCCGCAAGGTCGCGAACCGGGTCTGGGCGGTCGGCCTGGGCCTGTTGCTCGCCGGTATCGACGGAAACCTCATCGACCGTCTCTTCCGGGAGCCCGGGGCGTTCCGCGGCCATGTCGTGGACTTCCTGATGCTGCCGAACTGGCCGGTCTTCAACGTGGCCGACATCTGCATCAACGTCGGGGTCGGCCTGATCCTGATCCAGGTGCTCCGTGGCATCGCCATCGACGGCACCCGCCAGGAGAACGCATGACCAATCTCGACCACCGCAGCCTTCCCGTCCCCGACTCGCTCGAGGGCGAACGGATCGACGTGGCCATGTCCCAGCTGTTCGGCGTCTCCCGGACCCGCGCCGCCGAGCTGATCTCCCTGAACCACGTCCGGCTCGACGGGGCCGGAGTCAGCGGCAAGAGCGAACGAGTCCTTGCCGGCTCGGTCCTGGACGTGTCGATCCCGGCCGAGGCGAACCTGTTGGAGGTCGTGCCCGAGATCGTCGAGGGCATCAAGATCATTCACGACGATGACGCCATCGTCGTGATCGACAAGCCCGTAGGTGTCGCGGTCCACCCCTCGCCCGGCTGGCGCGGCCCGACGGTCGTCGGTCACCTCGCTGGCGCCGGCTTCCGGATCTCGACCTCCGGCGCCAAGGAGCGCGAGGGCATCGTCCAGCGCCTCGACGTCGGCACGTCCGGCGTGATGGTGATCGCGAAGTCCGAGCACGCCTACTCGATCCTCAAGAACGCGTTCCGGCACCGGACGGTCGACAAGACCTACCATGCCCTCGTGCAGGGGCACGCGGACCCGCTCGCGGGCACCGTGGACGCCCCGATCGGTCGGCACCCGGGCGCTGACTACAAGTTCGCGGTCCTGGAGGGCGGGCGCGCCAGCGTCACCCACTACGAGACCCTCGAGGCGCACCGTTTCGCCAGCTTGCTCGAGGTGCACCTCGAGACCGGCCGCACCCACCAGATCCGCGTGCACATGGCCGCCCTCAAGCACCCCTGCGTCGGCGACATCACCTACGGTGCCGACCCGACGCTGGCCAAGCGACTCAAGCTGACCCGGCAGTGGTTGCACGCCGTACAGCTCGGCTTCGAGCACCCCGACGGTGGCGAGTACGTCACCTTCAAGTCGACGTACCCCGACGACCTCGCGCACGCGCTCGAGGTCATTCGCGAGAGTGACTGACCTGCTGTTGCGTCCGGCGGTGCCGGACGACGCTCCAGCGATCGCGGACGTGCACCTCGCCGCGCGGGCGGCCGCACCCATGCCGGCCTCGGTCCATCCCGACGCAGACGTGCGGACCTGGCTGGCGTCCCGGTTCGGGGTGGACGAGATCTGGGTGGCCGAGATCGGCGACCGGGTGGTCGGCTACGCCCGGTTCACGCGCACCTGGCTCGATGACCTGTACGTCGACCCGGACCACGCCCGGGAGGGCATCGGACTGGCCCTGCTGGACCTGGTGAAGGCCCGGCACCCGGACGGCTTCGGGTTGTGGGTGTTCACCTCCAACCTGCCCGCCCGGGCCTTCTACGCTGCGCAGGGACTGCTCGAACGCGAGCACACGGACGGCTCCGCCAACGAGGAGCGCGCGCCCGACATCAGGATGGAATGGCCGGGCTGACCGTGGCGCCGATCGTGTCGGCGGTGCCTGTCATGATCACGATGTCGGGTCGCGTAGTCTGAACCTCTTCCCCGACCACCCGTCCACCAGCGACACCGCAAGGAGTCAGTACACCCGATGGCAGTCGGTTCCGGGGGATCGGACTTCGTCCACCTGCACGTCCACACCGAGTACTCCATGCTCGATGGAGCCTCGCTCCTGGACGGCCTCTTCACGCGCGTCAACGAGCTCGGCATGACCTCGATCGCGATGACCGATCACGGCAACCTGCACGGTGCCTACGACTTCTACAACAAGGCGAAGAAGTACGGCGTCAAGCCGATCATCGGCATCGAGGCCTACCTCACGCCGCAGACCCACCGCACCGAGCGGCGCCGGGTCCGCTGGGGCAAGGGCAACGGTGGCGAGGGCGGCGAAGAGGGCGGCAACGACGTCGCCGGTGGCGGCGCCTACACCCACATGACCATGTGGGCCGAGAACACCGAGGGCATGCACAACCTGTTCCGGTTGTCCTCGCGCTCCAGCCTGGAGGGCTTCTACTACAAGCCCCGCGCCGACCGCGAGCTCCTCAACGAGTACGGCAAGGGCCTGATCGCCACCACCGGCTGCCCCTCGGGGGAGATCCAGACCCGCCTCCGGCTGGGGCAGTACGACGAAGCCGTCCGCTCCGCCTCGGAGTTCCAGGACATCTTCGGCAAGGACAGCTTCTTCCTCGAGCTGATGGACCACGGCATCGACATCGAGAAGCGGGTGCGTGACGACCTGCTCCGGCTGGGCAAGCAGCTCGGCATCCCGCCGATCGCCACCAACGACTCGCACTACAACAACCCTGCGGATGCCGAGGCGCACGACGCCCTCATCTGCGTGTCCTCCGGCAAGCGGCTGGCCGACCCCAACCGGCTGAAGTTCGACGGCGGCGGCTACTACATCAAGTCAGCCGCGGAGATGCGCGAGCTGTGGGCCGATCGCTTCGCCATGCCGGAGGCCTGCGACAACACGCTGCTGGTCGCCGAGCGGTGCAACGTGGAGTTCACCGAGTCCACCGGCGGCTACATGGCCGCCGCCGACATCCCGGCCGGCGAGACCGAGGAGTCCTGGTTCGCCAAGGAGGTCTGGCGCGGCATCGAGGCGCGTTACCCGGGCGACAAGCTGACCCAGGCGGTGCGCGACCGGGTCGAGATGGAGCTCGGCGTCGTCGCATCGAAGGGCTACTGCGGCTACTACCTGGTGGTCGCCGACTTCATCCAGTGGTCCAAGGACAACGGCATCCGGGTGGGTCCGGGTCGTGGCTCCGGTGCCGGGTCGATCGCGGCGTACGCCTTGCGGATCACCGACCTGTGTCCCCTCGAGCACGGCCTCATCTTCGAGCGCTTCCTCAACCCCGAGCGTCCCTCGATGCCCGACTTCGACATCGACTTCGACGAGCGTCGGCGCGTCGAGGTCATCCAGTACGTCTCGCAGAAGTACGGCAGCGACCGGGTCGCCTACATCGCGACCTTCGGCCGGATCAAGGCCAAGCAGGCCGTGAAGGACGCGGCGCGGGTCCTGGACCACGGCTTCGCCATCTCCGACAAGATCACCAAGGCGCTGCCCCCCGACATCATGGGCAAGGGCGTGCCGCTGAAGGAGATCTTCAACGCCGACCACAAGCGCTACTCCGACGGCGGCGAGTTCCGCACGCTCTACGAGTCCGAAGCCGAGGTCCGCACGATCTACCAGACGGGCCTGGGGCTCGAGGGCCAGATCCGTCAGACCGGCGTGCACGCGGCCGGCGTGATCATGTCGAGCCAGCCGCTCATCGACATCGTGCCGATCATGAAGCGCGAGCAGGACGGCGCGATCATCACGCAGTTCGACTACCCGATGTGCGAGTCACTCGGGCTGGTCAAGATGGACTTCCTCGGCCTGCGCAACCTGACCGTCCTCGATGACGCGCTGATCAACATCAAGCGCAACCGGGGCGAGGACGTCGTCCTGGAGGACCTTCCGTTCGACGACCAGAACACCTACGACCTGCTCTCTCGCGGTGACACCCTCGGCGTCTTCCAGCTCGACGGTGGCCCGATGCGGGCGCTGCTGCGATCCATGCGGCCCGACAAGTTCGCCGACATCTCGGCCGTGGGCGCGCTCTACCGCCCCGGCCCGATGGGTGCGGACTCCCACAACAAGTACGCCCGCCGCAAGAACGGCCGCGAGCCGATCGACCCGATCCACCCGGAGCTCGAGGCGCCGCTGGAGTCGGTGCTGGGGGAGACGTACGGCCTCATCGTCTACCAGGAGCAGGTGATGGAGATCGCCCAGGTCCTGGCCGGCTTCAGCCTCGGACAGGCCGACAACCTCCGTCGCGCGATGGGCAAGAAGAAGAAGGAAGAGCTCGACAAGCAGTACGCCGGGTTCCAGGCGGGCATGCTCGGCAACGGCTACTCCCAGAAGGCGATCTCGACGCTGTGGGAGATCCTGCTCCCGTTCTCCGACTACGCCTTCAACAAGGCCCACTCGGCGGCGTACGGCGTCATCTCGTACTGGACGGCGTACCTCAAGGCCAACTACCCGGCCGAGTACATGGCGGCCCTGCTCACCAGCACCCGCGTCGACAAGGACAAGTCGGCCATCTACCTCAACGAGTGCCGCCGGATGAAGATCCAGGTGCTCCCGCCCGACGTCAACGAGTCGGTCTCCAACTTCACCTCCGTCGGCACCGACATCCGGTTCGGCATGGGCGCGATCCGCAACGTCGGCGAGCACGTCGTCGACGGCATCGTGGCGGCCCGCGAGGAGAAGGGGCGCTTCGTCGACTTCAACGACTTCCTGTCCAAGGTCCCGGCGCAGGTCTGCAACAAGCGGGTCATCGACTCGCTGATCCGCGCCGGCTCCTTCGACGACATGAAGCACAAGCGCCGTGCCCTGGTGGCGATCCACGAGACGGCCGTCGACCAGTACGTCGACATCAAGCGCAACGAGGCGATCGGGCAGGACTCGCTCTTCGCCGGCCTGGGTGACGACGACGAGGACGGCGGGTTCGGCGTCTCCGTCGCGATCCCCGACCTCGACGAGTGGGACAAGATGACCCTGCTCGGCCACGAGCGCGACATGCTCGGGCTCTACGTCTCCGACCACCCGCTGCTCGGTCTCGAGCACGTGCTCTCCAACGGCACCGACTGCACCATCGGCCAGCTGCTCACCGACGAGGACCGGCCGCACAACACCACCGTGACGGTGGCGGGCCTGGTCACCTCGGTGCAGCGCAAGATCACCAAGAACGGCGATCCGTGGGCGACGGTGACCCTCGAGGACCTCGAGGGTGCGATCGACGTGCTGCTGTTCCCGAGCTCCTACCGGCTGGCGGCGCCGTACCTCACCGACGACGCGATCATCCGGGTCCGCGGACAGCTCGACAAGGAGCGCGACACCGCCCAGCTGCGGGGCCAGGAGGTCACCCTTCCCGACCTCGAGCGCGGCAGTGACGGGCCGGTCGTGATCAGCCTTCCGTCGACGCGTTGCACCGGTCCGGTGGTCCAGTCCCTGCGCGACGTCCTGGCGACGTACCCCGGCCTGACCGAGGTGCGGCTGCAGTTGTTGAGCCGCGACTCCACCAAGCTCATGCGCCTGGGGGACAATCTCAGGGTGACTCCCAGCCCGTCCCTCTTTGCGGACCTCAAGCAGCTCCTCGGACCGGGGTGCCTGAGTTGACGGGCACGTCCTTCAAGCAATGGGTCTCGCCGGTCCTGGCGATCCCGGTCGCCCTCGGCGCTGCCCTCGGCCCGCTCGGTGGCTGGCTGTGGTGGACGTGGTGGGGCCCGGCGCCCGACGGCAAGATCTACGACACCCGGGTCGGCGCCAAGTGGTACCCCGACCCGTTCGACCCGGGCGTCGCCCGTGACTTCAGCGGTACGGCGACGTA
The DNA here is from genome assembly GCF_048654705.1 of Nocardioides sp. CPCC 206348. Lineage (NCBI taxonomy): Bacteria > Bacillati > Actinomycetota > Actinomycetes > Propionibacteriales > Nocardioidaceae > Nocardioides > Nocardioides sp. CPCC 206348. Next base: position 101,455 of record NZ_JBMCZA010000179.1, on the reverse strand, counting down.
CGTCGTCGTGGGTGTCGGACTTGCCCTGCTGCTCGGGGTCGTCACCGCTGTGCTGTGCCGCCGGACCGCTGTCGCCGGACTCGTGGCCGTCGTCGTCGGCGCATCGGTCGGCGCTGCGCTGATGGTCCTGGTCGGCACCAGCTTCAGCCCGCCCGACCCGGCGACCCTGGTCGCGAGCCACGAGGTCGGCGACGCGCTGCCCGGACATCTCCACGTCGCGGGTTGGTCGCCGTACCTGATCTGGCCGGTCGGTGCGCTGCTCGGCTACTTCGTGGTGATGGTCAGCATCCTGTCGCCCTCCCAGGCGAGGGCTGCGGTCAGTTCGGAGACCACCGAGTCCGCGCGACCTCCGTCGCCGGCAGCGACCTGATCACGTTCATCACCCGCAGCTCCGAGCGCAGCAGGTCCGTGACCAGGACCAGTCGCTCGGCCGCGTCGGTCGCCTCGAGCAGCTGCTGGCGCTCGGCCAGGGGGAGCGGCGTGCACGCCGCGAGGGTCCACGAGAGGAAGACCGGGTCCCGTGGCAGGCTGCCCTCGAGCGGGTCGGTCGCGATGTCCTGGAGCACGTGACGGTAGGCAGCGAAGACGGCGCGGGCCTGCATGACGAGGTCGCCCGGGACCTCCGAGGCCACCTCGGGGAGCGCACTCACCTCGCCGAGGGGGAACGCGTCGGTGGTGCGCAGGCGGTTGAGCTGGATCCGGTCCCGGCCGACCGCGACGATGTCGAAGGTTCCGTCCGCGTGCGCCTCGACCTCGGTGAGCTGCACCCGCACGCCGACCCGGAACAGCGACTGGGCTCCGTGGTCGCCGACCTCGTAACCCTCGCGGATCGCGACGGTGCCGAAGACGCGCTCGGCGGGGTCCTCGATTCGCAGCAGGTGGTGCACGAGTGCGCGGTACCGGTCCTCGAAGATGTGCAGCGGCATGCTGACTCCCGGATACAGCACCGCGTTGAGCGGGAACATCGGAAGCTCGTCGGCCACGCCTACGACACTAGTGCCGGAGTGCCTCAACCACCGGGACGTGGCCGGGGGCGGACGCTCGCGCCCGTAGAATCGCCGCATGTCCCAGATCCGTCGCATCGACCTGCGTGACGTCGCCGACAACGTCGACTACCGCGCAGCTGTGCCCCGTGCCGACTTCGACATCGAAGCTGCGGTGCCGGCGGTGCATGCGATCTGTGAGGAGGTCCGCACCCGCGGCCTCGACGCGATCCGCGAGTTCGGCGAGAAGTTCGACGGTGTGGTGGTCGAGGACATCCGGGTCGCCCCGGAGGCGCTCAAGGAAGCGCTGGAGCAGCTCGACCCCGACATCCGGGCCGGGCTGGAGGAGTCGATCCGCCGACTCCGCCTGACCTGCGCCAACGAGCTCGAGCAGGACGCCGTCACCGACCTCGGTCCGGGCGCCCGCGTCACACACCGCAAGGTGCCCGTCGGCCGGGTCGGCCTCTACGTGCCCGGCGGCCTGGCCCCGCTGGTGTCGAGCGTCCTGATGAACGTCGTACCTGCACAGATCGCCGGCGTGCAGTCGATCGCCCTGTCGAGCCCGCCGCAGCGCGAGTTCGGCGGATCCGTGCACCCGACGATCCTGGCTGCGTGTGCGCTGCTCGGGGTCGAGGAGGTGTACGCCGTCGGCGGCGCACAGGCGATCGCGATGTTCGCGTACGGCGCCGGCTCCTGCGCCCGTGTCGACCTGGTCACCGGCCCGGGCAACATCTGGGTGGTCACCGCCAAGCGCATCCTCAAGGGCCAGATCGGCATCGACTCCGAGGCCGGTCCGACCGAGATCGCGATCCTTGCCGACGACACCGCTGACGCCGCCTTCGTCGCGGCCGACCTGATCAGCCAGGCCGAGCACGACCCGCTGGCGGCCTCGGTGCTGGTCACGACCTCCGAGCGGCTCGCCGCCGCGGTCGAGGTCGAGCTGGACGCGCAGGTGGCGGCGACCAAGCACAGTGACCGGATCACGACGTCGCTGCGCGGACAGCAGTCGGGCATCGTGCTGGTGCGCGACCTCGAGCAGGGCCTCGACGTCGTCAACACCTACGCTGCCGAGCACCTCGAGATCCACACCGAGGACGCCGCCGACTGGGCCGCGCGCGTGCGCAATGCGGGCGCGATCTTCGTCGGTCCGCACGCACCGGTCAGCCTGGGCGACTACTGCGCCGGCTCCAACCACGTGCTGCCGACCGCGGGCTGCGCCTGCCACTCCTCGGGCCTGTCGGTGCGCGCTTTCACCAAGTCCGTGCACGTCATCGAATACTCCCGCGAGGGCCTCGCGGAGGTCGCCGACCACGTCGTGACCCTCGCCGAGGCCGAGGACCTTCCGGGCCACGGTGCCGCCATCACCGTCCGGATGCAGTCGTGACCGGCGAGGCCACCTGGCCGCCCCTGCGTGAGGAGCTCCGTGGCATCGAGCCGTACGGCGCCCCGCAGCTGGACGTGCCGGTCCAGCTCAACGTCAACGAGAACCCGTACGGGCCCTCGGCCCTCTGCATCGCCGACATCGCGGCATCGGTCGCCGAGGCCTCGGCCACGCTGAACCGGTACCCCGACCGGGAGTTCGTGGACCTGCGCACTGCGCTGGCGTCGTACCTCTCCAAGGACACGACCGCCGGGATCGTGCCCGAGCAGGTCTGGGCAGCCAACGGCTCCAACGAGGTCATGCTGCAGCTGCTGCAGGCCTTCGGGGGACCGGGACGGACCGCGGTCAGCTTCGCGCCGACGTACTCGATGTATCCGGAGTACGCCCGTGACACCAACACGCGCTGGGTCGCCGGGCACCGGGCCGAGGACTTCTCCCTCGACCTCGACGCCGCGCGTGACCTGGTCAAGACCGAGCAACCGAGCGTGATCCTGCTGCCGAGCCCGAACAACCCGACGGGCACCGCGCTGCCGCCCGAGGCCGTCCGCACGTTGTGCGAGGCTGCCGGCGATGACGGGATCGTCGTGGTCGACGAGGCGTACGGCGAGTTCCGCCGCACCGGTGTCCCGAGCGCGCTCGAGCTGCTCCCGTCGTACCGGAACCTGGTGGTGACGCGGACGATGAGCAAGGCGTTCGCCGGCGCCGGACTGCGGCTGGGGTACCTCGCGGCCGACCCCGCGATCTGCGACGCGATCCGGGTGGTGCGGCTGCCGTACCACCTCTCGGCGGTCACCCAGGCGGTTGCGCTCGCGGCGCTGCGCCACGCACCGGAACTGCTCGGCAAGGTAGACGAACTGCGCGTCGAACGCGACGCGCTCGTGACCTGGCTGCGTGCCGAGGGGTACGACGTCGCCGACTCGGATGCGAATTTCGTGTTGTTCGGACGATTCGCCGACCGTCATGCTGTCTGGCAGGGTCTTCTGGATCAGGGTGTCCTGATCCGGGAGACCGGACCGGACGGTTGGCTCCGGGTGTCCGTCGGGACGCCGGCGGAGATGGACGCGTTCAAGCAGGCCCTGAGCAGCACGGCTGAAGATCGAACCCCCAAGAAAATCCAGAAGGTGGAGTCATGAGTCGTAGTGCGCGCATCGAGCGGCAGACGAGCGAGTCGAAGGTCGTCGTCGAGGTCAACCTCGACGGAACGGGCCGCCACGACATCTCCACGGGCGTCGGCTTCTACGACCACATGCTCACCGCGTTCGCCCGGCACGCGCTGGTCGACCTCACCGTCCAGACCGACGGCGACGTCCACATCGACGCCCACCACACGGTCGAGGACACCGCGATCGCGCTCGGCCAGGCCCTGCGCCAGGCACTCGGCGACAAGGCCGGCATCCGCCGCTTCGGCGACGCGACCGTTCCGCTCGACGAGGCCCTGGTGCACGCGGTTGTCGACGTCTCCGGCCGCCCGTACTGCGTCCACACCGGCGAGCCCGAGGGCCAGCAGTACGTCGCGCTCGGCGGTTCCGGGGTGTCCTACCTCGGTTCGCTGACCCAGCACGTCTTCGAGTCGATCGCCTTCCACGGCCACTTCGCGCTGCACGTGCGTGTGTTGGCCGGCCGCGAGCCGCACCACATCGTGGAGACCCAGTTCAAGGCGTTCGCGCGCGCGTTCCGTGACGCCGTCGCGATCGACCCGCGGGAGACGGGCATCCCGTCCACCAAGGGCGCTCTGTGACGCTGGGCAAACCGTCGGTCGTCGTCCTCGATTACGGCTCCGGCAACCTGCGTTCCGCCGTGCGCGCGATCGAGCGCGCCGGCGCGGACGTCACGTTGACTGCTGACGTGGACGCTGCCCTCGCAGCCGACGGGTTGCTGGTGCCGGGCGTCGGCGCCTATGAGGCGTGCATGCGCGGACTCCGGGCCATCCGGGGCGAGCGGATCATCGGCCAGCGGCTGTCCGGTGGCCGCCCGGTGCTCGGGATCTGTGTCGGCATGCAGATCCTCTTCGCTCGCGGCATCGAGCACGGTGTCGAGACCGAGGGTTGCGGTGAGTGGCCCGGTGTCGTCGAGCGGTTGCAGGCACCGATCGTCCCCCACATGGGTTGGAACACCGTCGACGTACCAGCGAGCTCGAAACTGTTCGCCGGCGTCGAGGACGAGCGCTTCTACTTCGTGCACTCCTACGGCGTACGTGACTGGACCCTGGTCACCAATGACCGGACCCCCGACAGCCACCAGCCGCGCGTGACCTGGGCCGAACACGGCCCCGTCGGCGCCGCTGACCGATTCGTCGCGGCCGTCGAGAACGGACCGCTGTGCGCCACGCAGTTCCACCCGGAGAAGTCCGGGGACGCGGGGGCACAACTACTGAGAAATTGGGTGGAATCACTGTGAGCACGGCCAAGACCCCGTACCTGGAAATGCTTCCCGCCGTCGACATCAAGGGTGGCCAGGCCGTCCAGTTGGTGCAGGGCATCGACGGCTCGGAGAAGGCCTTCGGTGATCCCATCCAGGCTGCACTGCGGTGGCAGGAGGCCGGTGCCGAGTGGATCCACCTCGTCGACCTCGACGCCGCGTTCGGCCACGGCAACAACCGCGCTCTGCAGGCCGAGATCGTCGGCAAGCTCGACATCAAGGTCGAGATGAGTGGCGGCATCCGTGACGACGAGTCGCTCGAGGCCGCCATGGCCACGGGTTGTCGCCGGGTCAACATCGGGACTGCCGCGCTCGAGCAGCCGGAGTGGTGCGCCCGCGCCATTGCGACGTACGGCGACCGCGTGGCCATCGGCCTCGACGTCCGGGGTACGACGCTGGCCGCCCGCGGCTGGACGCAGGAGGGTGGCGACCTCTACGAGACGCTCGCCCGCCTCGACGCCGAGGGTTGCGCCCGTTACGTGGTGACGGACGTCAACAAGGACGGCATGCTGCAGGGCCCGAACCTCCAGCTGTTGAAGGACGTGTGCGCTGCGACGGACAAGCCCGTGGTCGCGTCCGGTGGTGTGACGACGCTGGACGACATCGCCGCCCTGATGCAGCTGGTGCCGATCGGTGTCGAAGGTGCCATCGCCGGGACGGCGCTCTACACCGGCCAGTTCACCCTCGAGGACGCGCTCGCGCTGACCCGGGGTGGCTTGCTGTGACCCTCGCCGTCCGCGTGATCCCGTGCCTGGACGTGGACGCCGGCCGGGTGGTCAAGGGCGTGAACTTCCAGGAGCTGCGCGACGCGGGCGACCCCGTCGAGCTCGCTCGCCTGTACGACGCCGAGGGCGCCGACGAGCTGACCTTCCTCGACATCTCGGCCTCCCACGAGGGCCGCGCCACGACGATGGAGATCGTCTCTGCGACCGCTGAGCAGGTCTTCATCCCGCTGACCGTCGGCGGGGGAGTGTCCTCGGTCGAGGACGTCGACCGCCTGCTGCGTGCCGGCGCCGACAAGATCGCGGTCAACACCGCCGCGATCCAGCGGCCGCAGCTGATCGAGGAGATCGCCCAGCGCTTCGGCAACCAGGTGCTGGTGCTCTCCGTCGACGCGCGCCGCGTCCTGGCCGGCGCCGACTCACGTACCGATTCGGGCTTCGAGGTGACGACCCACGGCGGCCGGAAGTCAGCCGGCCTGGACGCCATCGAGTGGGCCGTCCGCGCCGCCGAGCTGGGTGCCGGCGAGATCCTCCTCAACGCGATGGACGCCGACGGCACCACGGACGGCTTCGACCTCGACCTGATCCGGCGCGTGCGCGCCGAGGTGTCGATCCCCGTCATCGCCTCGGGTGGCGCCGGTGCGGTCGAGCACTTCGCTCCTGCTGTCGAGGCCGGCGCCGACGCCGTCCTCGCTGCGACCGTCTTCCACTTCGGCACACTGCGGATCAGCGACGTCAAGGGTGCTCTCGCCGGTGCGGGTGTACCCGTCCGCTGAGCGGGCAGGGTCGCAGCCATGACGTACGAGACGTATGAGCCTGCCGCGGGCGCTTCGCCTGTTGCCGGTTCGGAGCCTGGACCGTGGCGGGTCGCCATCGAGTACTCCAACAAGGGGCAGGCGAAGCCGTCCACGATCGTGCAGATCGGCAGCACCGAGTTCGCGAGCCACGCTGACGCCCTCGCGACCGCCCAGCGCACGGCCTTCGAGTACAACCCGCCCGACCCGTGGTCCCCGCAACGTCGCGACGTCTTCCGCGATGGCCCGGACGGCTTCCTCGTCGTCATCCAGGGCGCGACCTCGACGTTCCACATGAGCGTGCGGCTCGTCGAGCACCTCGGCGGCGGCTAGAAGCCATCGTCGCCTCGTCGTGCGAGTGCTCAGGCGTCCCAGCCCTCGGGCCTCCGCGACTTCGGCAGCTTCGACACGACCATCCGGTAGGACTCGTCGACCGCCTCGAGGAGCTCGTCGTCAGGGATGGCGCCCGCGAGCACCAGGTCGTTCCAGCCCGAGCGGCCGATGTAGGCCATCACGGAAGCGTCCTGCGGATATCGCTGCAGCCACTCGTCGGCTACCTCGCGGGTCGCGCCGGCCTTCACGCCGAGGCTGTCGCGCCCGAGGAACGCGAAGATCTTCGCTCGCTCGCCCTCGCCGACCTTGATGACGGGGAACTCGTGGTCCCACGGGTTGTCGGGCCACGCGCCCGGCTTGGCCAGGCAGTACCGCTGCATCTCGTCGACGTCCACGTGCTTGACGCTACCGATCCGAGCACTCGGCGGCACACATGTCCCCGCGGCGGAATAGTCTCCGACCCACCAGGGGTTGTGACTGGTTGCGCCTCGCAGTCTGCGAGGTGCAGGACGAGGTGGGGAGCAGGAGCGGGTGGCGACGGCGAGCAGCGGTGCGGGTACGACGTCGGCCGGGTTCGCCGTCCTGTGGGTCGCCATCAAGCGCGAACCGTGGATCTTCGCCCTCTCGACGGTCGGGAGCCTGCTCTTCGGTGCCCTGACGGTCGCGGACGCGTGGGTGCTCGGTTGGTCGACCGACCACGTCGTCCTGCCGGCGTTCCGTGACGGCGAGATCGGGTCCGGACTGCTCTGGGCGGTGCTCGGCCTCTTCGTCGGGGTCGCGATCCTGCGGGCGGTGGGCATCGTGGCTCGCCGCCTCGGCGCCGGCATCATGCAGTACCGCATGCAGGCGCACAGTCGCCGTGCCGTCACCCGCCAGTACCTTCGCCTCCCGCTCGCGTGGCACCAGAAGCACCCGACGGGGGAGCTGCTGTCCAACGCGAACTCGGACGTCGAGGCTGCGTGGGGCCCGATCGCGCCCCTGCCGATGGCCGTCGGCACGGTCGCGATGATGGTGATCGCGGTCGTCCAGATGCTGCTGACCGACCTCGTGCTCGCTGTCATCGGGCTGCTGGTGTTCCCGCTCGTCATCGGCACCAACATCGTCTACCAGCGCCTCGCGCAGGGCTGGGCCACCCGTGCCCAGCAGCTGCGCGCCGAGCTGTCCGAGATCGCCCACGAGTCCTTCGATGGCGCGCTCGTCGTCAAGACGCTCGGGCGCGAGCCCGAGGAGACCGAGCGGTTCCGGGCCAAGGCGTTCGAGCTGCGCGAGGCCAACATCCGTGTCGGCCGCATCCGCGCGGCGTTCGACCCGACGCTGGCCGCGCTCCCCAACATCGCGGTGCTGTTCGTGCTCGTCATCGGGGTGCACCGCGTCATCGGCGGTTCGACGGGCGCGGGCGACGTCATCACCATCGCGTACCTGCTCACCGTGGTCTCCTTCCCGATCCGGTCGATCGGCTGGCTCCTGGGCGACTTCCCGCGCAGCGTCGTCGGCTACCGCCGCGTCGCGGCGGTGCTGAACGCCTCCGGCGCCATGGAGTACGGCGACCGGCCGGCCCCGCAGGCAAGCGGAGGCGCGCGGCTGGAGGTCGAGCACGCCGCCTTCGGTTACGAACCCGACCGCCCACTGCTGCGAGACATCAGCTTCGACGTCGAGCCCGGCAGGACGGTGGCCCTCGTCGGAGCCACCGCTTCCGGGAAGAGCACCCTCACCACGCTGTTCGCCCGCCTGGTCGATGTCGACGCGGGAGCCATCCGTGTCGACGGCATCGACCTGCGCGACTTCGAGCGGGGTGGCCTGGCCAGTGTTCTCGCCGTCGTGCCGCAGTCCGCGTTCCTGTTCGACGACACCGTGCGCGGCAACGTGACGCTCGGCCTCGACGTGTCCGACGACGAGGTGTGGCAGGCCCTGCGCACCGCCCAGGCGGACGGGTTCGTCGCGGCCCTGCCCGACGGCCTCGACGCTCGACTGGGCGAGCGCGGCACCACTCTCTCGGGTGGGCAGCGCCAGCGCCTGGCCCTCGCCCGCGCGCTGGTCCGTCGTCCGCGCCTCATGGTGCTGGACGACGCGACCTCTGCGGTCGACCCGGAGGTCGAGGCCCGCATCCTTGCCGGCCTCGGGGGTGACGACGCGACGTTGGTCGTCGTCGCGTACCGCAAGGCCACCATCGGTCTCGCCGACGAGGTGCTGTTCCTCGCTGACGGTGCGATCGCCGACCGGGGCACCCACGACGAGCTCGTCGCGCGCAATGCCGACTACGCCCGCCTGGTCAATGCCTACGAGACCGAGTCGGCGGAGGTGGTGGGATGAGCACCACCGAGCGCGCACCCGAGCAGACGCATCTCAGCAGCGGCGAGGAGATCGGCGCCTGGGCGACCATCCGTCGCGGCATCCACCACTCACCGGAGCTGAAGCAGGGCATCGGCTGGACGCTCGCCCTCGCCGTGCTCGCGTCTGTCGGCCAGGTGATCGTGCCGATCGCGGTCCAGCAGACGATCGACAAGGGACTGCGTGGGCCCGACGGTCCGGACCCGGCCTTCACGACCTGGCTCGCCCTCGCCGCCGGCGTCGCGATCGTGGTGACCAGCTGGGCGTCGTACGCGATGACTGCCCGGCTGTTCTCGACCGCGGAGCACGGTCTGGCCACCCTTCGGATCAAGGCGTTCCGCCACGTCCACGACCTGCCACTGCTCACCCAGAACACCGAGCGCCGCGGCTCGCTCGTCTCGCGCGTGACCAGTGACGTCGACCAGGTCAGCCAGTTCCTCGTGTTCGGTGGACTGCTGTTCGTGGTGAGTGTCGGCCAGATGCTCATCGCCACTGTCGTGATGATCGTCTACAGCTGGCAGCTCGCACTGGTGGTGTGGCTCTGCTTCGCGCCACTGTTCCTGAGCCTGCGGTTCTTCCAGCGCAAGCTCGCTGCCGCCTACGGGACGGTACGACGCCAGGTCGGCGCGCTGCTGTCGGCGGTGTCCGAGCCGGTGGTCGGCGCCACGGTCGTGAAGTCGTACGCGATCGAGGCCCGCACCCAGGAGCGGATCGACACCGCCGTCGAGGCCCACAAGGTCGCCAGCACGCGGGCGCAGGGCTTCACGGCGTTCTCCTTCAGCCTCGGCGGCATCTCGGCCGGATTCGCCAATGCCGCGGTGCTCGTCGTCGGCATCTGGCTGGGCCAGGGCTTCGCGTGGGGCGAGGGGATCAGCGCCGGCGAGGTGCTGGCCTTCGCGTTCCTGGTCACGCTCTTCGTGGGCCCGGTCCAGATGGGCACCCAGATCCTCACGGATGCGCAGAACGCGATCGCCGGCTGGCGGCGGGTGATCGGCATCCTCGACACCCCTGCCGACCTCGTCGATGCCGGACCCGACGGACAGTCACTGCCCCGGGGTGCGATCGACGTCCGGTTCGAGCAGGTCGCCTTCTCCTACCCGGGCGGCGCCGAGGTGCTGACCGACATCGACTTCGTGGTCCCTGCCGGTCAGCGTGTCGCGGTCGTCGGGGAGACCGGTTCGGGCAAGTCGACGATCGCCAAGCTGCTGACCCGGCTGATGGACCCCACGCGCGGACAGGTCCTGCTCGACGGCATCGACCTGCGCCGGATCGCCGAGAGTGCCCTGCGCAGCAGTGTCGTGCTGGTGCCGCAGGAGGGCTTCCTCTTCGACGACACGCTGGCCGCCAACGTCCGTTACGGCCGCCTCGGCGCCACGACCGACGAGATCATCGAGGCCGCTGAGGCCATCGGGCTGGGCGACTGGCTCGCCGGCCTGCCCGACGGCGTCGAGACGCGGGTCGGCCAGCGCGGTGAGTCCCTGTCGGCGGGGGAGCGGCAGCTCGTCGCCCTGCTCCGCGCCCAGCTCGCCGATCCGGACCTCCTCGTCCTCGACGAGGCGACCAGCTCGGTCGACCCGGAGTTCGAGACCCGGATCGGGCGGGCGCTCGAACGACTGCTGAGCGGACGGACCTCGGTCACCATCGCGCACCGCCTCTCGACGGCCGAGGCCGCCGACGTCGTGGTCGTCGTCGACCGGGGCCGGATCGTCCAGCACGGGACCCATGCCGAGCTCGCAGCACAGCCCGGTACGCCGTACGCGCGGCTCCACGCATCGTGGGTGCGGTCGTCCGGCTCCGGCCAACCCCGATAATGGAGCCGTGACCTCTCCCGACCCGGTACTCGACCCGGCCATCGCCGGCCGCCTGAAGCGCACTGCTGACGGCCTGGTCCCCGCGATCGTGCAGCAGTACGACACCGGCGAGGTGTTGATGATGGCGTGGATGGACGACGAGGCGCTGCACCGTACGCTCACGACCGGCCGGGCGACGTACTGGAGCCGCTCGCGCAACGAGTACTGGGTCAAGGGCGAGACGTCGGGCAACCCGCAGCACGTGCACGAGGTGCGCCTCGACTGCGACGGCGACACCTTGCTGCTCAAGGTCGACCAGGTGGGCGTCGCCTGCCACACCGGCGCCCGTACCTGCTTCGACGAGGGGTTGCTCGGTGCCTGACCACGACCTGCGCAAGACGTTCGGGCCGACCGTCCTGCTCGGCCTCGCCGGCAGCGGATTCGCCGCCGTGGCAGGGCACCGCGCCCTGCTCACCGTGCCCGACGAGTTCCTCAAGACGGCGGGGCTGGTCGGCTTCACCGGGCAGGACGACAGCGTCGTCGAGTTCCCGCTGGCCGGTGCGCTGGCGCTGGTCGCCCTCGCCTGCTGGGGCGTCCTGCTGGTCACCCGCGGCGTCGTACGACGGATCGTGGCCGCCCTCGCGGCGGTGGCTGCCGCAGGGATCCTCGCGGTGGTGGTCATCGGCGGGTTCGTCCAGAACGACGACGCAGCCGCCGACCTCAGCACCCGACTCGGCCTGGGCGGCGCGACGGTGCCGCTCGAGCGCAGTCCCTGGCTGTGGGTCGCCCTGGCCTCCGCGCTCCTGGCGCTGGTCGCGGCCGTCGTGGCCGTCCGGTGCGTCGGTTCCTGGCCCGAGATGGGCACCCGCTACGACGCCCCCGGAACGGACCACGCGCCGGTGACAGGTGACCCCGAGGAGCAGACGAACATCGACCTGTGGAAGTCACTGGACGAGGGCACCGACCCGACCGACTCGTGACCCCCTAGAATCGTCGCGTTCCACCGGCAGTCCCGAACACCAGCAATCCCGAAAAACGAGGAGCTCCACATGGCCGACGACCACGGCAACACCCCGGCAGCCTGGACTGCGGTCCTGGTTTCCCTCGTGGGCTTCACGATCGGTGCCGTGGGCATGTCGGTGACCCCGCTGAACTGGCCGCTGTTCTGGGTCGGCACCGTCATCGCGGTTGCCGCCCTGCCGCTGTTCTTCGTGCTGGTCAAGATGGGCCTGCACGAGTCGAGCCACTGAGCGCATGACGCTCACGGCGCCTCCGGTCCTCGCCAGCGAGCAGGCTCGCTGGCGCCGGATGGTGCCGCCCTCGCTCGTTGCCGGCGGCCTGTCCGCCGCGGCGCTGGCGCTGCACCTGCGCGATCCCCACGAGCAGGGTTCGTGGGGTCTGTGCCCGCTCGCCATGGTCGGGATCCACTGTCCCGGCTGCGGCGGCCTGCGTGCGGTCAACGACCTCGGCAACCTCCGGATCGCTGACGCGGCGAGCAGCAACCTGCTCTTCGTGCTGTCGATCCCGGTGCTCGGCTACGTCTTCTGGCTCTGGGCCTCGGGTCGTTGGTCGGGCCGCTACTGGGACCCGTCCGACCGCTGGCTGCGCAATGCAGGCATCGCGCTGGCGCTGGCGATGGTGGTCTTCACGATCCTGCGCAACACGACGGCGGGGTCCTGGCTCGCGCCGTAGCGCTCACCTGGACCCCGCCGTGACCGTGCGTGGTGGGAAACCTCAGAAGTCGCTGTAGAGGCTTCCGGAGAAGCTGTCGGTCGCGAGGACCAGGATCCAGATGATCACACCGAGGACGATCCCGACGATGCCGAGGATCAGGCCGGCGAGGGCGAGGCCCTTGCCGGTCTTCTTGCCCTCGTCGACCTCCTTCTTGCCGAGGAAGCCGAGGACGGTGGCGGCGATGCTGAACACGAACCAGTTGCAGCACAGCACGCCGAGGATTCCGGTGACGAGCGAGATGATCGCCAGCACCGAGGTCTGGGTCGGCTGGCCGCCGCCAGCACCGTAGGCAGGCTGGCCGTACGGCTGGCCGGGGCCGCCGTAGCCGCCACCGGGCGGGGGCGGGGGAGTTCCGTAGGGCGGTTCGTTGTAGCTCACGTGTCTGCCTTTCATGGGGTACGGCCGAGGATCGGGCGGTGTGTGGAACCCTAACGGCCGCATGCCACACTCGACACACCCCCTTTGGCGAGAGTCGCCAGAGGTTTCACCGACTTAACGGAGGCGACATGTCGGCCCCCCAGGCTTCCCAGCCCACGGTGCTCGACGGGATCGTCGCCGGAGTGCTCGAGGACCTCGCGGTCCGCCAGGCGTCCGTGTCCGAGGCCGACCTCCGCGCAGCCCTGGCCGATGTCGACGCGCCGCGCGACCCGATGCCCCACCTGCGCGGCGCCGGGTCGAGCGTGATCGCGGAGGTCAAGCGCAAGAGCCCCAGCAAGGGCGAGCTGGCCGAGATCGCCGATCCCGCCGCGCTGGCGCTGGAGTACGCCGCCGGCGGAGCCGCCGCGATCAGCGTGCTCACCGAGCAGCGCCGGTTCAACGGCAGCCTAGCCGACCTGCGGGCCGTGCGGGCCGCGGTCGACACCCCGATCCTGCGCAAGGACTTCATCGTCACCGAGTACCAGCTGCTCGAGGCGCGCGCTGCCGGCGCCGACCTCGCCCTGCTCATCGTGGCGTCGCTGCCGGGCGAGACGCTGTCGCGCCTCCACGACTACGCCCGCGAGCTCGGGCTCACGGTGCTGGTCGAGGTGCACGACGAGATCGAGGTGGCCCGGGCCGTTGACCTGGGTGCCGAGCTGATCGGCGTCAACGCCCGCAACCTCAAGACGCTCGCCGTCGACCCCGACACCTTCGGGCGCCTCGCGCCGCAGGTGCCGGCCGACCGGGTGCTCGTTGCCGAGTCCGGCATCACCGGGCCCGAGGACGTCCAGCGGTTCGTCGACGAGGGCGCCCGCGCGGTGCTCGTGGGCGAGGCACTGGTGAAGAACGGCGCACCGCGTGACGCGGTCGCTGACATGACAGGTCTGCAGAGGACAGGGAATCGATGAGCACGTACGGCGCCGATGACTTCGGCTGGTTCGGGGGAGTGGGCGCCTTCGGCGGCCGCTTCATGCCCGAGGCACTGATCGCAGCACTCGACGAGCTGGACATCGCCTGGCAGAAGGCGATGGTCGACCCGACCTTCACCGCGGAGTTCGAGGGCCTGCTCACGAACTACGCCGGTGTCCCGAGCATGTTGTACGACGCCCACCGGCTCTCCGAGCACGCGGGCGCCCGGATCCTGCTCAAGCGCGAGGACCTCAACCACACCGGCGCGCACAAGATCCGCAACGTCCTGGGCCAGGCCCTGCTGACCAAGCGGATGGGCAAGACCCGCGTCATCGCGGAGACCGGAGCCGGACAGCACGGCGTCGCCTCGGCGACCGCTGCCGCGTACCTCGGCCTGGACTGCACCGTCTACATGGGCGAGGTCGACACCGAGCGCCAGGCGCTCAACGTCGCCCGCATGCAGCTGCTCGGCGCCGAGGTGATTCCGGTGAAGAGCGGTTCGCGCACCCTCAAGGACGCGATCAACGAGGCGCTGCGCGACTGGGTCGCCAGCGTCGACCACACCGCCTACCTGTTCGGCACCGCCGCGGGTCCGCACCCGTTCCCCAGCCTGGTGTTGTCGTTCGTGCGCGGCATCGGCGACGAGGCACGCCAGCAGTGCCTGGACCTGACGGGCCGCCTGCCCGACGCGATCACCGCCTGTGTCGGCGGCGGATCCAACGCGATCGGCCTGTTCGCCGGGTTCCTCGACGACGCCGACGTGGACATCTACGGCTTCGAGGCCGGCGGAGACGGTGTGGAGACCGGGCGGCACGCCGCGACGATCTTCGCCGGCTCCATCGGTGTCCTGCACGGCGCCCGCACCTTCGTCCTGCAGGACGAGGACGGCCAGACCATCGAGTCCCACTCGATCTCCGCCGGCCTGGACTACCCCGGGGTCGGGCCGCAGCATGCCGCGCTGGCCGAGGCCCGCCGGGCGACGTACCTCCCGGTGACCGACGCCGAAGCGATGGACGCGATGTCCCTCCTGGCGCGCACCGAGGGCATCATCCCCGCCATCGAGTCGGCGCACGCCGTCGCGGGCACGCTGAAGATCGCCAAGGAACGGCAGGGCGAGACCCTGCTCATCAACCTGTCCGGTCGTGGTGACAAGGACATGGGCACCGCCCTGGAGTACTTCAACCTCGGCACCGCTGGGGAGGCGAAGTGACCAGCAGCAGCATCGCGTTCGAGAAGGCCCGCGCCGCGGGCCGGGCCGCCCTCGTCGGCTATCTCCCGGCC
>NZ_JBMCZA010000179.1:68071-86355 GCF_048654705.1 Nocardioides sp. CPCC 206348 | reverse complement strand
GAAGTGACCAGCAGCAGCATCGCGTTCGAGAAGGCCCGTGCTGCGGGCCGGGCGGCACTCGTCGGCTATCTCCCGGCTGGCTTCCCCGACGTCGACGGCAGCATCGCCGCCCTCAAGGCGATGGTCGATGCCGGCTGCGACGTCATCGAGATCGGCCTGCCGTACAGCGACCCGGTCATGGACGGCCCGACCATCCAGGCAGCGGCCCAGCAGGCCCTCGAGGGCGGGATCCGCACCAGCGACGTGCTCCGCACCGTCGAAGCCGTTGCCGCCACCGGCACGCCCACGCTGGTGATGACCTACTGGAACCCCGTCGAGCGGTACGGCGTCGAGCGGTTCACCCGCGATCTCGCCAGCGCCGGCGGTGCGGGCCTGATCACGCCCGACCTGACGCCGGACTTCGCGCCCGAGTGGATCGCGGCGGCCGACGAGCACGGCCTCGACAAGGTGTTCCTCGTCGCACCGTCCTCCACGGACGAACGGATCGCCATGACGACCGCGGCCTGCCGCGGCTTCGTCTACGCCACCGCCGTCATGGGTGTCACCGGCGCCCGGGCGTCCACCAGTGACCTCGCCGGTCCCCTCGTCGCCCGCACCAAGGCGGCGACGAGCATCCCCGTCGGCGTCGGGCTCGGCGTCAGCAACGGTGCCCAGGCGGCCGAGGTGGCGTCGTACGCCGACGGCGTGATCGTCGGATCCGCATTCGTCCGCGTGCTCCTGGACAACGCGGGGGACCATGCTGCCGGACTGGCCGCGCTCTCGGCATTGACCGAGGATCTCGCGGCTGGCGTCGCCGGGGGCGTGCGTGCGTAGGACGTTCCGCCTCGTCGTACTGCTGATGGCCCTCGGTCTGCTGGGCACGGCCTGCGGGAGCGACCCGGAGGAGTTCACCGGGACCCGGCTCAAGAACCCCTATGCCGCTCCGGACATCGCGCTGACCGACACCGCCGGGCAGCCTTACTCGCTGGCCGCCGACACCGACAAGCCGCTCACACTGGTCTTCTTCGGCTACACCAAGTGCCCGGACTTCTGTCCGATGGTGCTCAACAACATCGCCGCCGCGCTGAACCGGGTCGACGAGGCCGACCGCAAGAAGGTCGACGTGGTGCTGGTGACGACCGATCCCGCGCGCGACACCCCCAAGGTGATGCGTGAGTACCTCGATCGCTTCAACAAGGACTTCATCGGCCTGACCGGCGACCTCGACACGATCATCGCGGTCGGCGACCCGTTGGCGGTCTACGTCAACGACGGCAAGCTGCTGCCCACCGGGGGATACGACCTCGGTGGACACTCGACCTTCACACTCGCCATCGACGGCGACGACGAGGCCATCGCACTGTGGAACCAGGAGACGTCGAACACCGAGTTCGCCGCCGACATCCACACCCTGCTGAACCAGGACGAGGACTAGGACCAACGACGTGTTGCCCCAGCTGATCACCGCCTCCATCCCGAGCCCGGCCAACGGGGTCTGGCACCTCGGGCCGTTCCCGCTCCGCGGCTACGCCCTGTGCATCATCCTCGGCATCATCGTCGCCATCTGGATCGGCGAGAAGCGCTGGGCCGCCCGCGGCGGCACCATCGGCGAGATGCAGGACGTCGCGATCTGGGCTGTCCCGTTCGGGCTCGTCGGCGCCCGGCTCTACCACGTCGCCACCGACTGGAAGGGCTACTTCGGGGAGGGCGGCGACCCGGTGTCGGCCCTGTACGTCTGGCACGGCGGCCTCGGCATCTGGGGCGGCGTGGCGCTCGGCGCTGTCGGCGCCTGGATCGGGGCCCGGCGCAAGGGCATCAAGGTGCTGCCCATGCTCGACGCCCTCGCACCCGGTGTGCTCGTCGCCCAGGCGATCGGACGCTGGGGCAACTGGTTCAACCAGGAGCTCTACGGAAAGCCGACCGACCTGCCCTGGGGCCTGGAGATCGACAAGGCCCACTTCAGCAGCTCCTACGAGCAGCAGCTTTTTGACGCCGGCAAGCCGCTGCCCGACATGGCGACGTTCCACCCGACGTACCTCTACGAGTTCTTCTGGAACCTCGCCGCGTTCGCGTTCATCCTCTGGCTCGAGCGCCGCTACCGCCTGGGCTACGGCCGCGTGATGGCCGTCTACGTCATGGCCTACACGGCGGGGCGTGGCTGGATCGAGTACCTCCGCATCGACGACGTCCAGCTCGACAACGTGCTCGGCCTGCGCTTCAACGTGTGGACCTCGATCGTGCTCTTCGTGGCGGCCGCGGCGTACTTCATCTGGTCCTCCCGGAACCGACCAGGTCGCGAGGAAACGGTGTACGTCGACGGCCGGATCTCGGAGGTCGAGACTGACGTCTCAACGACCGAGAAGACGGTCACGGACGATTCCGATGTGACGGACGAGGCATCCACCAGCGACTAACGATTGGTCAGGGGCGGTTCACACGGTGGTAATCTGGGACTTCCGCCGCGTGGGCCAGTGACGTCCCTTGCGCCTCACCTTCTGTGGCCCCTTCAAGTGGAGTGCCCACAGACGTAGTCGACGGGAGAACCCTGGTGCCTTATACGCACGCGTTCCCGCCGCCGGAGGGTCTTTACGACCCGCGTCACGAAAAGGACGCCTGCGGCGTCGCTTTCGTTGCGACGCTCACCGGTATCGCCAGCCACGACATCGTGGTGAAGGCCCTCACGGCCCTCCGCAACCTGGACCACCGCGGCGCCGCCGGCGCCGAGGTCAACTCCGGCGACGGTGCCGGCATCCTGATGCAGGTGCCGGACGCCTTCCTGCGCGACGCAGCCGTCGAGGCCGGATTCACCCTGCCCGCCGCCGGCCGCTACGCCGTCGGTACGGCGTTCCTGCCGGGCGATGAGGAGCACGTCGCCAAGACGCGCCGCCGCATCGAGGAGATCGCCGTCGAAGAGGGCCTGACCGTCCTCGGCTGGCGCGAGGTCCCGATCAACCCCACGATCCTCGGCACCATGGCGCTCAGCGTCATGCCGACGTTCAGCCAGCTCTTCGTGCAGGCGACCGTTACCGCTGGATCTGGTGAGCCGACCGCTGGCCTGACTGGCCTCGACCTCGAGCGCCTGGCCTTCTGCCTGCGCAAGCGGGCCGAGCGCGAGACTGACGTGTACTTCCCGTCGCTGTCGTCGCGCACCCTCGCCTACAAGGGCATGCTGACGACCGACCAGCTCGACAACTTCTTCCCCGACCTGGTCGACGAGCGGATGGCCTCGGCCCTCGCTGTCGTCCACTCGCGGTTCTCGACGAACACGTTCCCGAGCTGGCCGCTGTCGCACCCGTTCCGGTTCATCGCCCACAACGGCGAGATCAACACCGTCATGGGCAACCGCAACTGGATGCGGGCCCGCGAGGCGCTGCTCACGTCCGACGCGATCCCCGGTGACCTCGACCGGCTGTTCCCGATCTGCACCCCCGGTGCCTCGGACTCCGCGTCGTTCGACGAGGTGCTCGAGCTGCTCCACATGGGTGGGCGCAGCCTGCCGCACGCCGTGCTGATGATGATCCCGGAGGCGTGGGAGAACCACACCGAGATGTCGGAGCTGCGGCGCGACTTCTACCGCTTCCACTCCACGATGATGGAGCCCTGGGACGGGCCGGCGTGTGTCGTCTTCACCGACGGCACCCAGATCGGCGCGGTCCTGGACCGCAACGGCCTGCGCCCCGCCCGGTACTGGGTCACCGAGGACGGTCTCGTCGTCCTCGCCTCGGAGGTCGGCGTGCTCGACCTCGACCCGGCCACCGTGGTCCGCAAGGGCCGCCTGCAGCCGGGCCGGATGTTCCTCGTCGACACCGATGAGCACCGGATCATCGAGGACGAGGAGATCAAGGACCAGCTCGCTGCCGAGCGCCCCTACGGCGAGTGGCTGCACGCCGGCATGATCCACCTCGACGACATCCCCGAGCGTGAGCACATCGTGCACACCCACGCCTCGGTGACGCGTCGCCAGCAGGTCTTCGGCTACACCGAGGAAGAGCTGCGGATCCTGCTCACGCCGATGGCGAACACCGGGGGCGAGGCCCTCGGCTCGATGGGTACCGACACCCCCATCGCGGCCCTCAGCGAGAAGCCCCGGCTGCTGTTCGACTACTTCAGCCAGCTGTTCGCGCAGGTCACGAACCCGCCGCTGGACGCGATCCGCGAGGAGCTCGTCACCTCGCTCAACGGCAGCATCGGTCCGGAGTCCAACGTCCTTGAGCCGAGCCCGGCCTCGTGCCGTCAGGTCTCCCTGCCGTTCCCGGTCATCTCCAACGACGACCTGGCCAAGATCCGTCACATCAACCGCGACGGCGACCACCCGGGCTTCGTGACCCACGTGTCCCGCGGCCTGTACGCCGTCGAGGGTGGCGGAGCGGCCATGGCCGCCCGCCTCGACGAGATCTGCGCCGAGGTCAGCCAGGCGATCGCCGATGGTGCCCGCATCATCGTGCTGTCCGACCGTCACTCCACCGCCGAGCTCGCGCCGATCCCGTCGCTGCTGCTCACCGGTGCCGTGCACCACCACCTGGTCCGCGAGAAGACCCGCACCCAGGTCGGCCTGCTGGTCGAGGCCGGCGACGTCCGCGAGGTGCACCACGTCGCGCTCCTCGTCGGGTACGGCGCGGCCGCGGTCAACCCGTACCTCGCGATGGAGTCCGTCGAGGACCTCGCCCGCGAGGGGTACTACGTCACGACCGAGCCCGAGCAGGCGGTCAAGAACCTGATCAAGGGCCTCGGCAAGGGCGTCCTGAAGGTCATGAGCAAGATCGGTGTCTCGACCGTCGCGTCGTACACCGGTGCCCAGATCTTCGAGTGCATCGGTCTCTCGCAGGCCGTCGTCGACCGTTACTTCACCGGTACGACGTCCAAGCTCGGCGGCATCGAGCTCGACGTCATCGCCCAGGAGGTCGCCGCCCGGCACGCCAAGGCGTACCCGCCGGCCGGCATCGCGCCCGCGCACCGCGAGCTCGAGATCGGTGGCGAGTACCAGTGGCGTCGTGAGGGGGAGCCGCACCTGTTCAACCCGGAGACGGTCTTCCGCCTCCAGCACTCCACCCGTACCGGTCGCTACGACATCTTCAAGCAGTACACCGCTGCGGTGGACGAGCAGTCCGAGAAGCTGATGACGCTGCGCGGCCTGTTCCGGTTCAAGGACGCCGCAGAGTCCGGTCGCGCGCCGATCTCCATCGACGAGGTCGAGCCGATCTCGTCGATCGTGAAGCGGTTCTCGACCGGCGCGATGTCGTACGGTTCGATCTCCCGTGAGGCCCACGAGACGCTGGCCATCGCCATGAACCGGTTGGGCGCGAAGTCCAACACCGGTGAAGGTGGCGAGGACGCCGACCGCCTCTACGACCCCGAGCGGCGCAGCTCGATCAAGCAGGTCGCCTCGGGCCGCTTCGGCGTCACGAGCGAGTACCTCACCAACGCCGACGACATCCAGATCAAGATGGCGCAGGGCGCCAAGCCCGGCGAGGGTGGCCAGCTGCCCGGCAACAAGGTGTACCCGTGGGTGGCCAAGACCCGGCACTCCACGCCGGGTGTGGGCCTGATCAGCCCGCCGCCGCACCACGACATCTACTCGATCGAGGACCTGGCCCAGCTGATCCACGACCTCAAGAACGCCAACCCGTCGGCCCGCGTCCACGTGAAGCTGGTCTCCGAGGTCGGCGTCGGCACGGTCGCTGCAGGTGTGTCGAAGGCGCACGCCGACGTCGTCCTGATCTCCGGCCACGACGGCGGAACGGGCGCCTCGCCGCTGACCTCGCTCAAGCACGCCGGTGGTCCCTGGGAGCTCGGCCTCGCCGAGGCCCAGCAGACCCTGCTGCTCAACGGCCTGCGCGACCGCATCGTCGTGCAGACCGACGGTCAGCTCAAGACCGGCCGTGACGTCGTCATCGCTGCCCTGCTCGGTGCCGAGGAGTTCGGTTTCGCGACCGCTCCGCTGGTGGTGTCGGGCTGCATCCTGATGCGCGTGTGCCACCTCGACACCTGCCCCGTGGGCGTCGCGACGCAGAACCCCGTCCTGCGCGAGCGGTTCAGCGGCAAGGCCGAGTACGTCGTCAACTTCTTCGAGTTCATCGCCCAGGAGGTGCGCGAGCTGCTCGCCGAGCTCGGCTTCCGCAGCATCGAGGAAGCCGTCGGCCAGGTGCAGGCCCTCGACACGGTCGGTGCCGTCACGCACTGGAAGGCGGCGGGCCTCGATCTGGCGCCGATCCTGCACAAGGTCGACGTCGCCGAGACGCACTTCCCTGACCAGGACCTCCGCAACACCGGCACCCAGGACCACGGCCTGGACCGGTCGCTGGACGTCACGGAGATCCTTCCGCTGGCGCAGCCGGCGCTGGAGTCCGGAGAGCCGGTGCGCGCTCAGCTGAGCATCCGCAACGTCAACCGGACCGTCGGCACGATCCTGGGCCACGAGGTCACCAAGAAGTACGGCGGCGCGGGCCTGCCCGACGGAACGATCGACCTGACGTTCATCGGTTCGGCCGGGCAGTCGCTGGGTGCGTTCGTGCCGAACGGCATCACGCTGCGACTCGAGGGCGACGCCAACGACTACGTCGGCAAGGGCCTCTCGGGCGGCCGGATCGCGATCCGTCCCGACCGCAACGCGTCCTTCCGTGCCAACGAGCACATCATCGCGGGCAACACGATCGCGTACGGCGCCACGTCGGGCGAGATCTTCATCCGCGGCGGGGTGGGCGAGCGCTGCTGCGTCCGCAACTCCGGCGCCACGGTCGTCACCGAAGGTGTCGGCGACCACGGGTGTGAGTACATGACCGGCGGTCGGGTGGTCGTCCTCGGCAAGACCGGGCGCAACTTCGCGGCCGGCATGTCCGGCGGCGTCGCCTGGGTGCTCGACCTCAAGCACAACCGTGTCAACGGCGAGCTCGTGGAGCTGGGTCCGGTGACCGGTGCCCATGCTGACGAGCTCGAGCAGATCGTTCGCACGCATCACGAAGAGACCGGTTCGGACGTGGCTGCAGAGCTGCTCGCCGACTGGACCACCGCACTGACGCGGTTCACCGAAGTCATGCCGCGCGACTACCGGATCGTGCTCGAAGCCAAGGCCAAGGCCGAAGCCGAGGGACTCGACGAGGATGGCGTGGCCCACGCGATGATGGGGGCCCTCCATGGCTGATCCCAAGGGATTCTTGAAGAGCGACCGTGAGGTCGCGACCCGCCGTCCCGTCGAGGAGCGGATCCAGGACTGGAACGAGGTCTACCCGGGAGGGATCGGCCGCGCCCTGCTGCCGATCATCAACGTGCAGGCCAGCCGTTGCATGGACTGCGGCATCCCGTTCTGCCACCAGGGCTGCCCGCTCGGGAACATCATTCCCGAGTGGAACGACCTCGTGTTCCGCAACGACTGGGAGGGCGCGATCGAGCGCCTGCACGCGACCAACAACTTCCCGGAGTTCACCGGTCGCCTCTGCCCGGCCCCGTGCGAGACCGCTTGCGTGCTCGGCATCAACCAGCCGGCCGTCACGATCAAGAACATCGAGGTCTCGATCATCGACAAGGCCTTCGACTCCGGCTTCGTGCGGCCGCAGCCGCCGGAGTGGCTGTCGGGCAAGACGATCGCGGTCGTCGGCTCGGGTCCTGCCGGCCTCGCTGCCGCCCAGCAGCTGACGCGTGCGGGTCACACCGTCGCCGTCTACGAACGGGCCGACAAGCCCGGTGGGCTGCTGCGCTACGGCATCCCCGAGTTCAAGATGGAGAAGAAGCACGTCGACCAGCGCCTCGAGCAGATGAAGCGCGAGGGCACCGTGTTCCGTTCGGGTGTCGAGGTCGGCAGTGGTGACCTCACCGGACAGGCCCTCAAGGACCGGTACGACGCCGTCGTGATCGCGATCGGCTCGACCGTTGCGCGTGACCTGCCGGTGCCCGGACGCGAGCTCAACGGCATCCACCAGGCGATGGAATTCCTCCCGCAGGCCAACCGCGTCGCGCTGGGGGAGACCGTCGAGGGGCAGATCCGTGCGGACGGCAAGCACGTCGTCATCATCGGTGGCGGTGACACCGGCGCCGACTGCCTCGGCACCTCGGTGCGCCAGGGCGCGGCCTCGATCACGCAGCTCGAGATCCTGCCGGAGCCTCCGGTCGACCGTCCCGCGGGACAGCCGTGGCCGACGTACCCGATGACGTTCCGGATCTCCTCGGCCCACGAAGAGGCCGGTGACCGGGTCTACTCGGTGTCGACCAAGGAGTTCCTGGGCGACGAGGACGGCAACGTCCGCGCGCTGCGGATCGTCGAGGTCTCGTTCGAGGGCGGCAAGCTCGTCGAGAAGGAGGGTTCGGAGCGGGAGATCCCGGCCGACCTCGTCCTGTTCGCGATGGGCTTCGTCGGACCCGAGCAGCCCGGTCTGGTCGAGCAGCTCGGTGTCGAGCTCGACGAGCGCGGCAACATCAAGCGGTCGAACAACTACGCGACCTCGGTCGACGGCGTGTTCGTTGCCGGTGACGCCGGTCGTGGCCAGTCGCTCATCGTGTGGGCCATCGCCGAGGGCCGTGCGGCCGCCGCTGGTGTGGACGAGTTCCTCACCGGCAGCACCCAGCTGCCCGCGCCGATTCCACCCACTGCTCGCCCCTTGGTGGTCTGAACGTTCCAACGAGCCGATAGGGTGCACACGTGCGGAGAGCCAAGATCGTGTGCACCCTGGGGCCGGCCACCAGTTCCGAGAGGCGGATCCGCGAGCTGGTCTACGCCGGGATGGACGTGGCCCGGCTCAACATGAGCCACGGCAGCCACGAGCAGCACGCGGAGGCCTACCGGCTGGTCCGCGAGGCCTCGGACGCCAGCGGCCACGGCGTCGGCATCCTCGCTGACCTGCAGGGCCCGAAGATCCGCCTCGAGCGGTTCTCCGGCGGCCCGGTCCGGCTCACGCGCGGACAGCGCTGGACGATCACCACCCGCGACGTCGACGGCAACGCCGAGATCTGCGGGACGACGTACAAGGGCCTGCCCGGTGATGTCGCCCCGGGTGACCCGCTCCTGATCGACGACGGCAAGGTCCGCCTGCGGGTGGTGGAGGTCGTCGACGGCACGGACGTGGTGACCGAGGTCCTGGTCGCCGGCATGGTGAGCAACAACAAGGGCATCAACCTGCCCGGTGTCGCCGTATCGGTGCCGGCCCTGTCCGAGAAGGACATCACCGACCTCCGGTTCGCCCTGCACCTCGGTGTCGACTTCATCGCCCTCAGCTTCGTGCGGAACGCCCAGGATGCCGAGGACGTGCGCGCGATCATGCGCGAAGAAGGCATCATGCTGCCGATCATCGCCAAGATCGAGAAGCCCCAGGCCGTCGAGAACCTCGACGAGGTCATCAAGGCGTTCGACGCCTTCATGGTGGCTCGCGGCGACCTCGGCGTCGAGTGTCCGCTGGAGGAGGTGCCCTTCCTCCAGAAGAAGATCATCGTGGCCGCCCGGCGCAACGCGAAGCCCGTCATCGTGGCGACCCAGATGCTCGAATCGATGATCACCAGCCCGGCGCCCACCCGCGCCGAGGCCAGTGACGTCGCCAACGCGGTGCTCGACGGCGCCGACGCCGTGATGCTCTCGGGGGAGACCGGTGTGGGAGAGCACCCGATCCACACCGTGGAGACGATGGCCCGGATCATCGCCGCCACCGAGGAGCACGCGCTCGTCGACGACACGTTCAGCCGGTTCGGACGCATCGAGTGGGACCCGCACACCCGTGCCGGCGTGATCACCAAGGCGGCCGAGGAGGTGGCCCAGCGGGTGAACGCGAAGTATGTCGTCGCGTTCACCCAGTCCGGTGACTCGGCCCGTCGCCTCGCGCGGCTGCGCAGCTCCATCCCGGTGCTGGCCTTCACCCCCGAGGCCCGCTGCCGCTCGCAGCTCGCCGTCACCTGGGGCGTCGAGGCCTTCCAGACCAAGACCGTCGAGCACACCGACGAGATGGTCCGCCAGGTCGACGAGGAGCTGCTGAAGATCGGCCGCGTGCAAGAAGGCGACCTGGTCGTGATCGTCGCCGGCAGCCCGCCGGGCATCCCCGGCTCTACGAACGCGCTGCGCATCCACCGGATGGGCGACGCCATCAATGAAGCCGCCCCGGCGTACCGAAGGCGCTGAGCGTCAGCTCTTCAAGCCGATCAGCTCGTCGAGTCGAGCCACGGCCTCGCGTCGGGACACGCTGATCACCCGGACGTTCGACTGACGCCACGGGATGTCAACGAGGTCGAGCGCCCAGCAGCAGAGCTCACGGATGTCCTGGGACGCATTCACGAACTGCCAGCGGGGATATTCGTAGGTCTTGAGCTGTCCTGCCACCGGCCTGCGCGCCCAGTTCTTCACACGGCTCCCGTCGGAGTGGAACAGCCCGCGCAGGAAGGGGCCGGGGTGGTCCTCGACGATGGTGCGCTGCCATTCCTCGAGCAGGATCGGGCGCAGGTGTTTCGGGCCAGGGCCGTGTTGCGGAAAGAGACAAGGCCAGTGCTGCCATCGGGACTGGACGTTGACGCATCCCGGTCGGCGGAGCAGCGCTTCCCGGCCCGTCGGATGCACGGCGGCCATGCATGCTGCGACGTCCTCGATGATTGATGGGTACGTCGCGTCGCAGCTGACGCGCAGGGCGTAGTAGCGCTTGCCGCGAGCAATGTGTCCGTCGCCGAGGTAGAACCCGAGCAGCGCGGCGTACGCCTCCTCCGGGAGAACCGCCGATCCGCAACGAGCACAGGATGCTCGACGTCGCGCGAACGCCTCCGGATCCTTGGACCAGCCGATCACCGTCGAGAGACTGACACCGGTCTCACCTGACACCGTGGTCCAGGTGGCGCCGGACTGCCTGAGCGCCATGGCTCGATTCCGCATGTGTTCCGAGTACACAGCGTCGATGCTCGCGCGAGGCTCCGACACTTCAGGTGCCCCGGGTGAGATTCGAACTCACACTGGATGTGGTTTGAGCACATTGTCTCTGCCGTTGGACTACCGGGGCCGGTGACCGTCGAAAACCGTAGCCGAGACGCCTGTGCAGCGCCGCATCGCCCCGCCCCGATAGCCTTGCCTCGTGACCGAGACCGCCGCGACCCCTTCGCCCTCGACCCCACGGCAGCGCACCGTGGTGATCGCCGAGGACGAGACCCTGATCCGGATGGACCTTGCCGAGATGCTGGCCGACGAGGGGTACGACGTCGTCGGCCAGGCCGGCGACGGGCAGCGTGCGATCGAGCTGGCCGAGGAGCACCGTCCCGACCTGGTCATCCTGGACGTGAAGATGCCGGTGCTCGATGGCATCGCGGCCGCCGAGGCGATCGCCGGCAAGCGGATCGCGCCGGTCGTGATGCTGACCGCGTTCTCGCAGCGCGACCTGGTGGAGCGGGCGCGTGAGGCAGGCGCGATGTCGTACCTCGTCAAGCCGTTCTCGCAGACCGACCTGGTGCCGGCGATCGAGATGGCGGTCAGCCGGTTCGCCGAGATCACCCAGCTGGAGAGCGAGGTCACCGACCTCAAGGAGCGCCTCGAGACCCGCAAGGCCGTGGATCGCGCCAAGGGGATCCTCCAGGAGCAGCTCTCGCTGTCCGAGGGTGACGCATTCCGGTGGATCCAGAAGACCGCCATGGACCTGCGGATGTCGATGCGCGAGGTTGCCGACGGAATTGTCACGCACGGCGTCCCGGGCGGGACATCTGCGTAAATAATCCGTGTGATGCGGCTCTCAGGTAACAGATTCATCAGGATTCGACCTCAGAGCCGCCGAGTTGCTTCCGCCCCACCCGAATGCGGGTGTAGGTTCCCGCGGCAGGACACGTCCTCCGCGTGCAGCGACCGCTGCACGCCGGAACGACACAGGAAGCGGGAATTGTCTTGAGGCGTAACAAGGTAGTCGGGCTCGGCGCGGTTGTGCTGACCCTCGGCCTTTCACTGACGGCATGTGGGACCACTGAGGACGGCGACGGCGGCAGCGACGCCGCCTGCGATCTCAAGCTCGCGTTCTTCGGCCCGGAGACCGGGCCGGCGGCTGGCCTCGGCAAGCCGATCATCCAGGGCATGCAGCTCGCCGTCGACGAGTACAACGACGACGCCGACTGCGACGTCGAAATGGTCAAGTACGACTCGCAGGGCAGCCCGGACGAGGCTCCGTCGCTGGCCACCGAGGTCGCGGGCGACGAGTCCATCGTCGGTGTCGTGGGCCCGGCCTTCTCCGGTGAAGGTGCCGCAGCTGGCCCGATCTTCGCCGAGGCCGGCGTTCCGACGGTCACCCCGTCGGGCACCAACCCCGGTCTGTCCACCAACGGCTGGGACACCTTCCACCGTGCCCTCGGCAACGACGCGACCCAGGGTCCCGCCGCTGCCAAGTACATCAAGGACACGCTGAAGGCCGCCTCGGTCTTCGTCATCGATGACGCCTCCGAGTACGGCGCCGGCCTTGCCGGCATCGTCGAGAAGGACCTCTCTGGCGCGGTCAAGGGCACCGACACCATCCAGACGGGCCAGACTGACTTCTCCACGACGGTCACCAAGGTGAACGACGCCAAGCCGGACGCTGTCTTCTTCGGTGGTTACTACGCCGAGGCGACGATCCTCATCGGTCAGCTCCGCGACGGTGGCTACGACGGCAAGTTCGTCGTTGCCGACGGCGTGAAGGACCCGGCGTTCCTCGACGCGAAGGACGCCGCTGAGGGCACCATCATCACCTGCCCGTGCATCCCGGACACCGACCCGGCCGTCGCGACCTTCGCGAAGGACTACGAGGCGGAGTTCGGCGAGGCGCCGGGCACCTATGCCGCCGAGGCGTACGACGCCGCGAACATCTTCCTCGACGGCATCGAGTCGGGCATCGACAACCGCGAGGACCTGCTCGCCTTCGTCAACGACTACGACGAGAAGGGCATCACCAAGCAGCTGAAGTTCGACAAGACGGGTGAGCCGGCCGACGTCCACGTGTACGCGTACACGGTCAAGGGCGGCGCCATCGTCCCCGAGGGCGAGATCAAGTGATCGACGGCTGAACCGTTTCACAACCATGACAGTGCGGCGGTCGGGGACGTGCGTCCCCGACCGCCTCTCTGTCCACAACCAGGGGCCAGGAGGCCTGGGTGAATTTCGAATTCTTCTTCAACAACCTTCCCGAGCTCACCATCACCGGGCTCGCGTTTGGTGCCATCTACGCGCTGATCGCGCTCGGCTACACGATGGTCTACGGCGTTCTCCAGCTGATCAACTTCGCTCACTCCGAAGTGTTCATGTACGGCACGTTCGCGACACTCTGGACGGTCATCGCCCTCAATGCGGCTGATGCGAACGGCGTGAAGCTGATCGCGATCCTGATCGTGGCGTTGTTCGCCTCGATGGCGTTGTCCGCCCTGATCGCACTGGCTCTCGAGCGGGTGGCCTATCGCAGCCTGATCGAACGGGACGCACCGCGCCTGATCGCCCTGATCTCCGCGATCGGTGCCTCGTTCGTCCTCGCCGAGATCATGGGCCTGCGCGACCGCATCGCCGGCTGGTTCGGCCTCGAGGACGACCTCAGCGAATACGTCGGCAAGGCCCGCATCAACAACAGCATGGCCGGCACGCTCGAGAAGCCGCGCTTCGATGTCGCCGGGGTCTCCATCTCGAGCATCGACATCATCGTGATCGTTGCGGCGATCGGCATGATGGTCCTGCTCGACCAGTTCGTACGACGGTCCCGACTCGGCAAGGGCATCCGCGCCACCGCGCAGGATCCCGAGACCGCGTCGTTGATGGGCGTCAACCCGACCCGGACCATCCAGGTCACCTTCCTCATCGGCGGTCTGATGGCCGGTGTGGCGGCGTTCCTCTACATGCTCAAGATCGACACGACCAAGTACGACGTCGGCTTCCTGCTCGGCGTCAAGGCCTTCACGGCCGCCGTGCTCGGTGGCATCGGCAACCTGCGCGGCGCCCTGCTGGGTGGCCTGGTGCTCGGTGTGGCGGAGAACTGGGGCCAGGCACTGTTCGGCGGTGAGTGGCGTGACGTGATCGCCTTCGTCCTGCTGGTCCTCATCCTGCTCGTCCGGCCCACCGGCCTCCTGGGCGAGTCGCTCGGAAAGGCGCGGGCATGAACATCGGTTTCAAGGACAAGTTGACCGGGCTCCCGAAGCCCGTGCGGATCCTGCTCTGGATCCTGTTGGCGCTCTTCGCCTACGCGTTGCCGTTGCTCGAGCTGCCGATCATCTCGACGCCCGGCGTCGACTTCGGCGGTGTGCTGTTCACGGTGACGATCTACTGCCTCGTGGCGCTCGGGCTCAACATCGTCGTCGGCTACGCGGGCCTGCTCGACCTCGGGTACGTCGGCTTCTACGCCATCGGCGCCTACACCGTCGGCATCCTGACGTCGTTCCACGCGAACTGGCCGCTGCTCCTCGCGATTCCGGTTGCGGTCGTGGCTGCCATGATCTCGGGCGTCATCCTGGGCGCACCGACCCTGCGGGTCCGCGGCGACTACCTCGCCATCGTGACCCTCGGGTTCGGCGAGATCATCCGCCTCACCGCGGTGAACCTCGAGTGGCTGGGCGACGCGCGCGGCATCAAGAACATCGCCAAGCCGCCGAACATCGGTGACGAGAAGACCGGCCTGTTCGAGATCCCGCACCTGCTCTGGGGCGACGGCACCGTGCTGGTCGACACCGAGCACCCGACGAAGTTCCTCGTGTTCGGCTACATCGACCAGGTGCCGTACTACTGGATGGGCCTGACCGCGGTCATCATCGTGCTGATCGCCGACATCCTCATCAAGAGCAGTCGGGTCGGCCGCGCCTGGGAGGCCACGCGCGAGGACGAGGACGCCGCCGAGCTGATGGGTGTCCCCACCTTCAAGTTCAAGCTGCTGGCCTTCTCCACCGGCGCCTTCGTCGGTGGCCTGGCCGGTGCTCTCTACGCCAGTCGCCAGGGGTTCATCAACCCGCTGTCGTTCCTGCTCCTCTACTCGATCCTGTTCCTCGCGGCAGTGGTCGTCGGTGGACAGGGCAACAGGTGGGGCGTCCTGCTGGGCGCGATCCTGGTCGCCTACCTGCCGCAGCGGTTCCGGGAGTTCGACGACTTCCGGGTGCTCGCCTTCGGCGCCGCACTCGTGCTGCTCGCGACCTTGCGTCCCGAGGGCCTGCTGCCGCCGAAGCGAACGGTTCGCGCCAAGCAGCTGGAACAGGAGCTCGAAGAGCTCGAACAAGGCACCGACGAGGGAGAGGAGGCAGCCCGTGTCTGAACGCATCCTGGATGTCCAGGGCCTGACGCTGAAGTTCGGTGGCCTGACCGCCCTCGACGACGTCTCGCTCCACATCAACGAGGGCGAGATCCTCGGCCTGATCGGCCCCAACGGAGCCGGCAAGACCACCTGCTTCAACGCGATCACCGGTGTCTACGCACCCACGAACGGCGACATCCTGTTCCAGGGCAAGTCGATCGTGGGCATGAAGAAGCACCAGATCACCAAGCAGGGGATCGCGCGCACCTTCCAGAACATCCGGCTGTTCCCGACGATGACCGCGCTCGAGAACGTGCTCGTGGGGGCCGACGCCCAGCACAGCACGGGCATGCTCACCGCGCTGTTCCGGTTGCCCAAGCACCGGCGGGAGGAGAGGCAGGGCCACGAGCGGGCGATGGAGCTGCTCCGCTTCATGGGCATCCACCGCAAGGCCGACGAGCTGGCGGCCAACCTCTCCTACGGCGATCAGCGTCGTCTGGAGATCGCGCGGGCGATGGCCACGGGCCCGAAGCTGATCTGTCTCGACGAGCCGGCCGCGGGCTTCAACCCGGCGGAGAAGGTCGAGCTGATGGACCTGATCCGCAAGGTGCGCGACCAGGGCTTCACCGTGCTGCTGATCGAACACGACATGCGTCTGGTCATGGGCGTGACCGACCGGATCGTGGTGCTGGAGTTCGGCCGCAAGATCGCCGAGGGCAGCCCGTCCGAGATCCGTGACAACCCGGCGGTCATCGCCGCCTATCTGGGAGTGGACGAAGAAGATGCTTCTTGAGGTCGAAGGCCTCTGTGTCAACTACGGGCACATCGAGGCAATCCGTGACATCAGTTTCGGCGTGCCGGAAGGCACCGTCACCACCCTGATCGGCGCCAACGGCGCCGGGAAGACCACGACGCTGAAGACGGTCTCGGGGTTGCGGAAGGTGCGCGCCGGATCCATCAAGTTCGAGGGCAAGGACATCACCTCGATCGAGCCCTACAACCGGGTGAAGCTGGGCATCAGCCAGTCCCCGGAAGGGCGCCGCTGCTTCATCGGCATGACCGTGCGCGAGAACCTGGAGATGGGTGCGTTCACGCGCAAGGACCGCAAGACCGCGGCCTATCGTGAGGACCTCGACCGGGTGCTGGCGTTGTTCCCGCGCCTGGACGAGCGGATCGACCAGGTCGCCGGCACCATGTCGGGTGGCGAGCAGCAGATGCTGGCGATGGGGCGAGCCCTGATGTCGCGCCCGCGCCTGTTGCTGCTCGACGAGCCGTCCATGGGCCTGGCGCCCAAGCTGATCCAGCAGATCTTCTCGATCATCACCGAGATCAACCAGCAGGGCACGACGGTGCTGCTGGTCGAGCAGAACGCTGCGCAGGCGCTCAAGCGCTCGCACGACGCCCACATCCTCGAGACGGGCTCGATCGTGCGTACGGGCACCGGCAAGGAATTGGCCGGCGACCCCGCCGTCAAGGCCGCCTACCTCGGTGGCGACGTGTGAGTCGTCCGGGGCTGCCGGCCTGAGGGTCAGAGCACCTTCGAGAGGAAGGCCTGCGTCCGCTCGTGCTGCGGGTTCGACAGTACGTCGGCGGGCCGGCCTTCCTCGACGACGACTCCGCCGTCCATGAAGACGAGCTTGTTGCCGACCTCGCGGGCGAAACCCATCTCGTGGGTCACGACCATCATCGTCATGCCCTCGCTGGCGAGGTCCTTCATGACAGCCAGGACGTCGCCGACGAGCTCGGGGTCGAGCGCGCTCGTGGGCTCGTCGAACAGCATCATGTCCGGGTCCATCGAGAGCGCCCGGGCAATGGCGACGCGTTGCTGCTGTCCGCCGGAGAGGTGCGCCGGGTAGGCCGCTTCCTTCTCCGACAGCCCGACCTTGGCGAGGTTCTGGCGCGCGATCTCCACGGCCTCGCCCTTGCCCCGGCCACGGACAGTGCGCTGGGCGAGGGTGAGGTTCTTCAGCACGGACAGGTGCGGGAACAGGTTGAACTGCTGGAACACCATGCCGATCCGCGACCGCACGTCGTCCAGGTCCACCTCGGGGTCGCAGATGTCGACGCCCTCGATGAGGATCTCGCCCGAGGTCGGCTCCTCGAGCCGGTTCACGCAGCGCAGCAGCGTGGACTTGCCCGAGCCCGAGGGACCGATGACGCACACCACCTGGCCGGGGTCGACGTGGAAGTCGATGCCCTTGAGCACTTCGTTGTGCCCGAAGTACTTGTGCAGGCCGCGCACGTCGATCGCGGGAGTCGTGGACTCCGCCAACAGCTCGGATGTCATCGTGTTGCCTTCCTCTGCCGGCGTTCGAGCCAGGCCACGAGCTGGGTGAGCGGGATGGTGATCACCAGGTAGAGCAATGCCGCCTGGACCAGGCTGGTGGCCGTTCCGGCGGACGGGCCCGAGGACTGGAAGTCGCGGGCGACGTTGGTGAGCTCGCGACCGTTGAACTCGGCGCCGATGACCGAGAGCAGCGCGGTGTCCTTGATCAGGAGCACGAACTCGTTGGTCAACGGCGGGATCACCACGCGGAAGGCCTGGGGGAGGACCACCTTGAACATCGTGGACATCGGCCCCATGCCGAGGGACCGCGCCGCCTCGGTCTGGCCCTTGGGAACGGCCTGGATGCCGGCACGCAGCGTCTCGGCCATGTAGGCACCGGCCACCATGATCAGGGCGAGCAGGCCTGCCCCGACCAGGCCGCCCGGCGGTGACCACTGGAACGCGATCGGCACGCCGAACCCCATGAACAGGATGACGACCAGCGCCGGCAACCCGCGGAAGAACTCGACGTACACGGTCGCGATCCAGCGCAACGTCGCGATCGGCGACATGCGCATCAGCGCGAGGACGACGGCGAGCACCAGGCCACCGGCGAACGCGATCACGGTGTACTTGATCGTGTTGAGGGCGCCGATGGTGATCAGGTCGCCCCAGTTGCCGTCGCTGAGGGCGACACCGAGCGGGTTCCAGAAGTTCTGCTTGATGACCGTCCAGTCGGCGACGAGCGCCAGCGCGAGCAGGACGAGGACGATGGCGAGATTGACGCCGTAGCGGACCAGCCGCGTGCGGGTGGTCCGCTTCATGGTCGCCACGTCATGCCCGCCCGGCCGGAGCCGGGGTCATCACTCGACCTC
>NZ_JBMCZA010000179.1:54023-68015 GCF_048654705.1 Nocardioides sp. CPCC 206348 | reverse complement strand
CAGGGCCTCGTTGATGTCCTCGACGAGCTGGGTGTTGCCCTTCTTGATGGCGAAGCCGTAGTTCTCGTCGGTCTCGAAGGTCTCGACGACCTCGTACTTGCCGTCCTTGGCGTGGTCGAGGTTGACGGGCAGGTCCTGCAGCAGCGCCTTGACCTGGCCGGCCTTGATCGCCTGGAACATCTCGGCGTCGCTCGGGAAGGTCACGACCTTCGCGCCCTTGGCGTTCTCCTCGGTGTAGGTCTTGCCGGTCGTGCCCTGCTGGACGCCGACCTTGACGCCGTCGAGGTCGCCGATGCCCTTGATGTCGCTGCCGGCCGGGACCAGGAGCGACTGCTTCGAGACGTAGTAGCCGTCGGTGAAGTCGAGGTTCTTCTTGCGGTCGTCGGTGATGGTCATCGCCGATGCCGCCAGGTCACAGGTGCCGGCGTTGAGCGCCTGCCCGCTCTGGAGGGCGTCGAAGCCGGAGTCCTTGATGGACAGCTCGAGGTCGAGGCGGTCGGCGACCTCGTCCACGATGTCCACGTCGAAGCCCTTGAAGCCGCTGTCGCTGGAGGTGTCGAAGTCCTCGAAGGGCGGGTAGGGGACATCCGAGCACACCGTGAGCGTGCCGGCCTTGACCACGTCGGCGCCGGAATCGGTCTTGCCGCTGTCGTCCGAGCCGCACGCGCCGAGCGCGAGGGCGGCAAGGGTCGTCAGGGCCAGGGCAGGAAGTCGTGACTTGTGCATGGCCGCACTGTAGGACTTTACTTCCGCTGGCGCACTGCCCTGAGGGTCCCGAAACGTGGTTGTTCCACGATCGTGACCATCGGCCTGTTCGCCGCAATCCCGGGGGCGTACTCTTGGCCACCGGACCGCACGTCGCAGGGCGGTTCCCGTCTTGGGGTGAGGAAGGCAGGAGCCACAGGTGAGCCGATATTCGCTGACGACGCGCAGCGCGACCCCCCAGGACGCGGCGGCGCTTGCCGAGCTGTGGAGCGATGTCGTGCGTCGGGCCGACCGGTCCGAACAGGTCGCCGATGTCGAGCTGATCATCAAGAACTGTCTGGTGTCACCCGAGCACCGCGTCGTGGTCGTCGAGTACGAGGGGCAGCTCGCGGGCGCCGTACACCTGCGGATGACGACGCTGACGCCGCTGAACCTGGAGCCGTGCGTCCAGGCGATCCAGCCGCGGGTGGTCGAGAAGTTCAGCGGACACGGCGTCGGTCACACGTTGATGGAGGCAGCGACCGCGTTCGCGGAGGAGAACGGCATCCTGCACGTCGTCGCCGCGATCCCGCACGCTTCGCGCGACGACAACCGGTTCATGGCGCGGCTCGGTCTCGCGCCGGCCGCGATGTACCGGATCGCTCCTGCCGCGGTCCTGCGTGCGCGGTTGTCGCCCCAGCGCGTCCAGCCCGGTGTCGACGGGCGCAGCAAGGTCCTGGCCGCGCGACGCTCCATGCGTCGCTCCCGGGCCGAGCGGCTTGCCGTCGCCGGGACCGACCAGCCCTGACTCAGTTCTTCGGACCGGGGTCGCGGTCCAGCACGGCGCAGGTGATGCGCGAGGTGCACACCCGGCGACCGTCCTCGTCGGTGATGACGATCTCGAAGCTCGACATGCTGCGTCCGACGTGCAGCGGCGTGGCGACTCCGGTCACCACGCCCTGGCGCGCGGAGCGGTGGTGGGTGGCGTTGATGTCGGTCCCGACGGCGAACCGGTCCGGGCCGGCGTTCAGCGCGGCCGCCACGGACCCGAGGGTCTCGGCGAGGACGACCGAGGCGCCGCCGTGCAGGAGGCCGTAGGGCTGGGTGTTGCCCTCGACGGGCATCGTCCCGACCACCCGATCGGGGCTGACCTCGACGAGCTCGACACCCATGCGGAGGTTCAGTGCACCCATGTTGTCGCGCATCAACTGGGCAAGGTCCTGGTCGTTCGTCATGGTCCGACCCTAGCGACGGTGACCGAGGCCTGCCCCTGTCGGTCGGCCTCGGTAGAGTCGCCGGGTGCCAGAGACCAGTCTTCAGCGTCGTCCGCGCCTGCTCCTCCTCGACGGCCACTCGCTGGCCTATCGCGCGTTCTTCGCGCTGCCGGTGGAGAACTTCTCGACCGCCACCGGACAGCACACGAATGCCGTCTACGGATTCACCTCGATGCTGGTCAACGTCCTGCGCGACGAGCAGCCCACGCACGTGGCCGTCGCGTTCGACGTCTCGCGCCAGACCTTCCGGCTCGAGGAGTACTCCGAGTACAAGGCCAAGCGCAACAAGACGCCCGACGAGTTCCGCAGCCAGCTCTCGCTCATCGAGCAGATGCTGGCGACGTTCTCGATCCCGTTCCTCAAGCTCGACGGGTTCGAGGCCGACGACCTGATCGCCACGCTGGTCACCCAGACGCTGGCCGACAGTGACCTCGAGGTCCTGATCCTGACCGGAGACCGCGACTCGCTGCAGCTGGTCACCGACCGGTCGACGGTGCTCTACCCGATGCGCGGCGTGTCCGACCTGGCCCGGATGACCCCGGCCGCCGTCGAGGCGAAGTACGGCGTCCCTCCGCACCGCTACCCCGAGCTGGCCGCCATCGTCGGCGAGGTCTCCGACAACCTGCCCGGTGTGCCCGGTGTCGGTGCCGGCTTCGCAGCGAAGTGGATCAACACCTACGACGGCCTCGACAACGTGATCGCCGAGGCCGACAAGATCCCGGGCAAGAAGGGCGAGGCGTTCCGCGAGCACCTCGGCGACGTCATCCGCAACCGCCGGCTCAACGCGCTGGTGCGGGACCTGGACCTCGGCGTCACGACGGATGACCTCGTCCGCAAGGAGTGGGACCGCACCGCGGCCCTCGCGCTCCTCGACGAGCTGGAGTTCCGCGGGGAGCTGCGGACCCGGATCCTCGACGTGGTCGCGCCCGCCGAGGACGTGGTCGTCGAGCCCGGCATCGAGCTCGACGGCGAGACCCTGGCGCCCGATGCGGTCGCGAGCTGGTTCGACGCCGTGGGTGGCGAGACGGTCGGCGTCGCAGTGCGCGGCACGTGGGGCAGCGGCACGGGTCGCGCCGACGGCATCGGCCTGGCGCTCGGCGACGGCCGGGCGGCGTACCTCGACGTCGAGGCGCTCACCCCGGCCGACGACGCAGCGGTCGCGGCATGGCTCTCCGACGCGACTCGACCGAAGGTGCTCCACGATGCGAAGGGCCAGGGCCTGGCGCTCGCGGCCCAGGGCTGGCAGCTCGCCGGCGTGGCCGAGGACACCGCGCTGGCGGCGTACCTCGTCGCGCCCGACCAGCGTTCCTACGACCTCGCCGACCTCACCCTGCGCTACCTCCACCGCGAGCTCGAGCAGAGCACCGACGTCGACCAGGGCGTCCTCTTCGAGGAGGAGTCCGGCCAGGGTGGTGTCGCCCGCAGCGCGATGGTCCACGCCCGCGCGGCGCTCGACCTGTCGGTCGAGCTTGCCGACGAGGTGGAGCGTGCCGGGGGAGAGCGGCTGCTCACCGACGTCGAGCTGCCGCTGGTCGCGGTGCTCGCCGCGATGGAGCAGACCGGCATCGCCGTCGACATCGAGCAGCTCGAGGGGCTGGAGCAGTACTTCGCCGAGGAGGTGCGCAAGGAGGCCGAGGCTGCCTACGAGGTGATCGGCCGCGAGATGAACCTCGGCTCGCCCAAGCAGCTGCAGGAGGTGTTGTTCGACCAGCTGGCCATGCCGAAGACCAAGCGCACCAAGACCGGCTACACCACCGACGCCGATGCCCTGCAGAAGCTCGCGGTGACCAACCCGCACCCGTTCCTCGACCACCTGCTGCGGCACCGCGAGGTGATCCGGCTCCGCCAGACGATCGAGGGCCTGCTCAAGACCGTCCAGCCCGATGGCCGGATCCACACGACGTTCCACCAGACGATCGCAGCCACCGGCCGGCTGTCGAGCACCGAGCCGAACCTGCAGAACATCCCGGTCCGCACCGAGGAGGGCCGCCGGATCCGTGAGGGCTTCGTCGTGGGCAGCGGCTACGAATGCCTGCTGACGGCGGACTACAGCCAGATCGAGATGCGGATCATGGCGCACCTCTCCGAGGACGCCCTGCTCATCGAGGCGTTCCGGTCCGGTCACGACTTCCACGCCGCGACGGCGTCCCGGGTCTTCGAGGTCGCGCCCGAGGACGTCACGCCCGAGATGCGGGCCAAGATCAAGGCGATGAACTACGGCCTCGCCTACGGCCTGTCCGCCTTCGGGCTCTCGCAGCAGCTGGGGATCGAGCCCGGCGAGGCGCGCGGCCTGATGGACGACTACTTCGAGACCTTCGGTGGCATCCGTGACTACCTCGGCGGCGTGGTCGACGAGGCCCGGCGGACCGGCTTCACCGAGACCATCATGGGTCGTCGCCGGTTCCTGCCCGACCTGACCAGCGACAACCGGATGCGCCGCGAGTCGGCCGAGCGGATGGCGCTCAACGCGCCGATCCAGGGCTCGGCCGCTGACCTGATCAAGGTGGCGATGCTGCGCACGCAACAGGCCATCGCGGACGCCGGGCTGAAGTCACGGATGCTGCTCCAGGTCCACGACGAGCTCGTGTTCGAGGTCGCCGCGGGCGAGCGCGAGGCGCTGGACGCGCTGGTCCGTGCGCAGATGGCCGGTGCGGCCGACCTCACGGTCCCGCTCGACGTCTCCGTCGGCACGGGCCGTTCCTGGCACGAAGCCGCGCACTAGGCGACCTGCTGGGTCTCCCGCCGGTGCCGGAACATCTGGAGCACCGCGAGCAGGGCGACGACTGAACCGTCGACGACCGCGACCGTCACCGCCAGTGCGGTGACGCTGTCCGCGGTCGCACCGACGCCGATGAGCGCCACGACGCCCGCGGCGATGAGGTACTTCGTCGCGCGGCCGCGCTTGGCGAGGCCGGCGTAGACCAGCAGCTGGAGCACCGACAGCAGTCCACCGAGGACGGCGAACAGCCACAGCCTGTCCTGCACGGCGGCGTAGTCGTCGCCGCCGATGAAGACCAGGGCCAGGCTGGAGAGCAGGTACGTCGCCGCGGCGCCTGCCGCGCCCAGGCCGGTCAGGAACGCCAGCCCCTTGAGCACCGCGCTGCGGCTCTCGTGCTCGGTCGACATCGACGGGAACAGGATCACCACGGCGAACTGGGGCAGGAACAGCACGGCCTTGGTCACGATCAGGCCGCCGGCGTACAACCCGGCGTCGTGCTCGTCCAGCATGCTGCGGGCGACGACGACATCCAGGTTGGACAGGGCGACGAAGGCAAGGAGCGCGACCGAGCTGCCGAGCGTCTCGCGGAGCACGTCGCGGCGGACGTGGGTGTCGTGGTGGTCGATCTGGTCGTCGGCGCGCGGGTGCTTCAGCGCCCAGGTGCCGACGGCGACCGGCAACCACGAGGCCACGAGCACGCCCAGCATCGCGCTGGTCTCCGTGGGGGACACGAGCATGAAGGCGCCGCCGAACAGGACCCGGGGCACGCCGACGGAGAGGTAGACCATGCTCAGCGGGAGCCAGCGCCGTTCGCCCTGGAGCACGCCCGCCTGCCCACCCATCACCGTCACGGGGATCACGCAGAGGCCGAGCAGGATCGCGGGCCACAGGCCGTCGAGACGCAGCAGCTGCCACACCGCGGGGGAGGCAGCCACCGCCAGGACGCCAAGGACACCGGCGGCGCGCCACGTCGTGAGGAGCACGGTGTGCTCGATCGCGCCGACGTCGTCGGGCTCCGCGGAGATCCGCCGGGCCGCGGTGGCCTGGAGGCCGAGCTGGACCACCGAGAGCACCATGAGCAGCGCCATCATGCTCGCCACGGCGCCGTACTGGCTGGGGCCGAGCATGCGCGCCGCCACCATCTGGAAGGCGTAGGTGCCGACGTTCATCACGGCCATCGCGATGGCGATGCCCGCGGTGCTGCGCAGCAGCCGGACCAGTCGAGAGCCCGAGACCTCGGCGGTTGTCGTCACATGAGCAGATTAGGGCGTGGCCTGCCCTTGCCGCGGAACCGGACCCCCTCCCCGCATACAGTGACTTCCGCCACGGAGGAGGTGGGATGAGGGAGAGGCCGGAGCAGTCGGTCAGGGGAGCCGCGGTGGTGAGCGTGCTCTACGCCGTCATCACCATCTTCATGCTGCTGCAGCAGCCCGGGTCGACGACCTACGACACCCGCGCCGAGCTGACCCAGCGCCCGGGCGACTTCCTGTCCGGTGCCTTCACGTTGTGGCACCCCGAATCGAACTTCGGTGAGTTCCAGAACCAGGCCTACGGCTACCTCTTCCCGCAGGGCACGTGGTTCGTGCTCACCGACGTGCTCGGCATGCCGGACTGGATCAGCCAGCGCCTGTGGTCTGCGCTGATCCTGATCATTGCCTGCGAGGGCGCTCGCCGGGTCGCCCGCGCGATCGGGATGGGGGACCTTCCGGCACTGCTCGCCGGCGCCGTGTTCGCCTTCTCCCCACGCCTGCTCGGCACCGTCTCCGTCCAGACCGCCGAGTCGCTCCCCGGTGCGGTGATGCCGTGGCTCGTGCTCCCGGTCGTCCTGCACCTGCGCGGTCGACTCGGGCCCTGGCCCACGGCGTTGCTCAGCGGCGCCGCGATCGTCTGCATGGGCGGCGTGAACGCGGTCGAGACCGCCGCCTGCCTCCCGCTCGCCGTGATCCTGGTCCTGTGGGGCGCGCGCCATGGCCTGACCGACCGGCGCTTCGTCGTGGGGTGGTTCGCGTCGGTCGGCGCCGCGTGCCTCTGGTGGGCGCTGCCGTTGCTGGTGCTGGCCCGCTACACCCCGCCGTTCTACGAGTACGTCGAGAGCGCTGGCGACACGACGTCGCTCATCGGATGGTCGGAGGCCGCGCGCGGCGATTCGTCGTGGCTCGGATACCTGCTGTCCGGCGACCAGCCGTGGTGGCCGGCGATGTACCAGTTGACCAACGAGCCGGTGCTGATCGTCGTGGCGGCGGTCGTGGCCGGCATCGGGCTCGCGGGCCTCACCCAGGTGCCGGGCGACATCAAGCGTCCGTTGATGTTCGCCGCCGTCCTCGGGCTCGCCTGCATCACGGTCGCCCACGGAGGTGTCGCGGGCGCACCTTCGGCGGACGTCGTGCGGAACCTGCTGGACGGCGCCCTGCAGATCTTCCGCAACGTCCACAAGATCGATCCGCTCGTCCGCCTCCCGCTCGCGCTGGGCTTCGGGTGCGCGGTGGTGTGGGCCGTCGAGCGCCTCGTGGCCTGGCGTCCCCGCGTGGCACCAGGTCGCGACCTGCTGTTCCTTTCCCCGTTGCTGCTCGTGCTGGTGCTCGGCCAGCCGTACCTCGCCAACGACGCCCGCACGCCCGGCTGGGACACCATCGCGGCGCCGTGGCAGGAGGCGCGGGACTACCTCGAGGCGGCGGATGCCGCGGACGGACCCGGCCCCGGGAGTCGCGCACTCGTCGTCCCCGGATCGAGTTTCGCCCTGCAGGACTGGGGATGGACGATCGACGAGCCCCTGGTGATCCTGGGCGGGACCAGCACCGTGACCCGGAGCCAGATCCCGCTCATCCCCGGGGAGTCGATCCGCTATCTCTCTGCGCTCGACCAGATGATCGCCACCGGCCGGGCGACCGAGGCCCTGGTCGACCAGCTCGCGCGCGTCGACATCCGGTACGTCGTACTGCGCCGCGATCTGCTGCGGAACAACACCCGTTCGCCGCACCCCGGCGGTACCGCGGTCTCGCTCGCGCGGGCCGGCCTCGAGCGGGTGGCCGGGTTCGGCACTGCCGACAGCGGTGAGTCGGCCGTCGAGATCTTCGAGGTACCGCGACGCCTCTCGGCGGTGCGGGTGGCTGCGCTGGACGATGTCGCGACGGTCCGGGGAGCACCCGAGAGCGTGCTGGGGCTGCAGTCAGCAGGTCTCGTCGACGCGCAGCGCCCGACGGTGCTCGAGGGCGAACCCGGGTGGAAGGCCCTCGCCGACGTGGTCACCGACAGCAACCAGCGCCGCGAGCGCGCGTTCGGGAACAACGACGAGGGCATCTCGGCCCTGATGACACAGGACGAACCGTGGCGCCTGGACCGCGCGACCCACGACTTCCCGGCCGGCCCCGGACGCGACCAGGTGGTGGCGAAGTACCACGGCCTCACCTCGGTCACCGCCTCGACAGCGCAGGGCTACGCCGACAACTACGGCCCGGTGACCCTCCAGTCCGCGCCGTACGCCGCCATCGACGGCAACCTCGACACCCAGTGGGTCAGCTCGATCGTCGGGGCGGCCGACGAGCAGTGGCTCCGGCTGCGGTTCGACGGTGAGCGAGCGATCCGCGAGGTCACCGTGACGCCCGTCGCCGACGACCCCCAGGTCGTCCCGATCCGCACCATCGAGGTCGTGGCCGGCGACCAGCGCGTGCGTGCGAAGGTCTCGCCGAGCGGTGCCCCCGTCGTCGTCGAGCTCGACGGCAGCACGGTCGACGGCCTCGAGATCCGGGTCGTCGAAGCGGCGACCGATGCGCGCTCGGCACGTGTCGGACTGCGCGAGGTCTCCGTCAGCGGTCTCGTGCCCCGTCGTACGGCGGTGCTGCCGGGCGTCGTGCCGCGCGGTGCGCCGGTGCAGTTCTCGGTGACGCCGGGTCGGCGCGCCTGCAACATCGCCCTCGCCGCGCCGGACTGCGAGGTGGCGCGGGTGCGCACGGCCGAGGAGCAGGGTGGGCTCGACCGGACCTTCGCCACCGACGGCGACCAGCAGGTGCGGTTGTCCGGTCACGTCGTGGCCCGCGGTACGCCGGAGGCCGCTCGCCTGCTGGACCCGATCGAGCGGCAGTTGTCGGTCACCGCAACGTCCTCCTACGGCCAGGACCCCAAGGTTGCGGGGCGCTTCGCCTACGACGGGCAACCCACCACGGCCTGGGTGTCCGACAACACCGACCTCTATCCGACGCTCGTGTTCGAGTGGCCCGAACCCCGCACGATCACGGCACTCACGGTGCGTTCGGGTGGTGCCAACGAGGCTCCGGTGGCCGCGGTCGTCGGCGTCGGGGACGGCGAGCAACGGGTGCCGCTGACCAACGACGTGGCCGTCGCGATCGAACCGGTGCGGACCCGCACCCTGCGCGTGCGTTTCGAGAAGGCCCCCGGTGCCGCGCACGTCGTCGTACCCGAGATCGAGCTGAGTGGAGCCGACGTCACCCGGCCCTTCTTCGCAGAGACACCGACCGGAGCGGTGTGTGGCTTCGGTCCGCCGCTGCGCATCGACGGACGGGCCATTCCCACGAGGGTGACCGGCACGATGGCGGACGTCGTCAACGGCAGCCCGCTCTCCTTCGAGGCCTGCGACGTCGACGACGTGGGCGGCGATTCCCCTGCGCTGGCGCTGAACGGCGGTGACCACCACGTGGTGGCGACGCCCAACGCGGAGTTCGAGCTGCTGGACCTCGCGGTGGTGCCGACGCAGGCCGATG
Organism: Nocardioides sp. CPCC 206348; assembly: GCF_048654705.1. Classification (NCBI taxonomy): domain Bacteria; kingdom Bacillati; phylum Actinomycetota; class Actinomycetes; order Propionibacteriales; family Nocardioidaceae; genus Nocardioides; species Nocardioides sp. CPCC 206348. The sequence continues at coordinate 58,623 of NZ_JBMCZA010000179.1, read as the reverse complement.
GTGGGTCGGTCAGCGCCCGCACGGTGCGCATCGAGCAGTGGGGGAGCAGTCGACGCACCCTGTCCGTTGCCGGCGGCCCCGCCTCGCTGCTCCACCTCCCGGAGAACTTCAATCCGGGCTGGCGCGCAGAGGTCGACGGGAAGGCGCTGACGGCGGTGCGGGTCGACGGCTGGCAACAGGGCTGGGTGCTGCCTGCCGGGGAGGAGACCTCCGTGCAGCTGCGGTACACCCCCGAGCGGACGTACGACGTCGTGCTGCCGGTCGGCCTCGCCGTGAGCGGACTGGTGCTGCTCGCCGGGTTCGCCAGCCTGCTCCTGCTGCTGTCCGGTCGCCGTGGCCGGGCCGTCGTGGACGAACCGCGCCCCTGGCCGGTCACCGGCCAGCCGGGTCGCACCTGGGTGGTCGGGGCGCTGGTCGTGACGCTGCTGTTCCTCGGGCCGTTCGCCGCGCTCGGCCTCGTCGCAGGCAGCCTCCTGCCGCGCCGACGAATGCTGTCGGCGGTCGTCGGTGCAGCGGCGCTGCTCCTGGCGTCGGGTGCACTCGACGCACTGAACGGCGGTGGCTTCGTTGCCGGCACGGCCGACATCTGCGCAGCGCTGGCCGTGGGCGTCCTGGCCGGCGTCGTGCTCGGCACGCCCGTGCACCGACCGGCCGAGGGACGACGCAGGGCGGTGACCCCATGACCGGTCGCTGGGCTGCGTGGCGCGGCGGCCAGGGCCTGGCCGCGCTCGGGGTCATCGCCGTGACCCTCGTGGTGCGCGCCATCCTGCTGTCCGGGTCGTACTTCAACCAGGACGACTTCTACATGACGGGGCGCGCCGCCGAGTCCGACCTGACCTGGGAGTACCTCTTCCGGGACTTCGCCGGTCACGTCAACCCGCTGCAGCAGCTGACGTTGTGGCTGGTGGCCCACGGGACGCCGTACGACTGGCCGGTGCTGGCGATCGGGATCCTGGTCGTCAACATCACCGCTGTCGTCGTCATGTGGCTGATCCTCAGCCGGTTGCTGCCCGGACGCTGGTCGCGGGTGGTGCTGCTCGCCATGTTCGCGTGGGCGCCGTTGACGCTGGTCTCGACGCTGTGGTGGAGCGCGTCGATGTTCCTGTGGCCGCACGTCCTGTGCTCGCTCGTCGCCGTGTGGTTGCTGATCCGGTGGAAGCAGGGTGGGCGCGCGTTGCCGCACCTCGCCGGGATCGTCGTGATCACCCTGGTCGGGCTGCTCTGGCACGAGCGGGCGGTGCTGATCCCGCCGCTCCTCCTCGGTGTCGCGGTCGCTCTCGCCGACGAGGCCCGGGGATGGCGCCGCGTGGTCGCGGCCCTGCGCCAGTTCCTGTGGCTGTGGGTCGGTGTGGCGGTCGTCGGCATCGCCTTCCTGGTCGTGCACAGCCAGCTGACCTCGGTCGAGGGCGGTGGCGGCACCCCGTCGCAGCTGCTCGGTGTCTCGTGGTCATTCCTGGGCCAGAACGCGGCGGTCGGACTGACCGGCGGACCGTGGGCGGGGCGGATCGAGGGCGGCGCCGTACGACCCGACACGTGGGTCGTGGTCGTGAGCCTCACGCTGGTCGCGCTGGTCGTGGCGGCATTGCTGTGGCGCGGTGGCCCGGCTCGCCGCTGGGCGATCGCCGTGCTCGTCGGCTACCTCGTCGCCGACACGGCGTTGCTGCTGTCCGGCCGTGCGGCCTTCGGCCCGGTCATCGGCCTCGATCCCCGCTACTCCTCCGACATCCTGCACGCGGCGGTCCTCTGCACGGCCCTCGCGCTGCGCGGCGGCCCGGACTGGCTGGGCCTGGACCTGTTCGCCCGGCCACGGGCGCGCGCGATGGCCGTCGGTGCCCTGGTGGGCGGGTACGGCGTCGCCTGCTGCTTCGGTACGGCGCTGCAGGTGCCGCACTTCCAGAACAAGGCCGACCGTGAGTTCGTGGCCAACCTTCGCGCCGATCTCGCGATGGACCCCACCCAGGTGATCTTCGACGAGCTGGCGCCGGCCGAGCTGGTCCTGCCGCTGGTCGGCGACGACTCGCGCTACTCCCACATCTTCGGACCGTTGCCCGAGAACCCGGCCTTCGACGAGCCGACGCCGCGGATGCGGGTCGTCGACGAGGACGGCCACCTGAAGCCGCTCGTCTTCGACGGGGTGGTGTCGGCACGGCCCGGCCCCGCCCGCGACTGTGGCTACGAGGTCGGTGGCGACACGGTTGCCGTGCCGTTCCAGCTGCCCGTCGAGGGACGGCTGGCGGTCCGCCTCTCGTACTACTCGGCGAACGAGTCGACGGTCCGGGTCGCGGCGGGGGACTGGCAGGAGTCGTTCCTCGCGCGCCGCGGGCCGAACGAGGTGTGGCTGGTCCTGCCGGACCTCCCGGGTCTGGTCAGCGAGGTCGACCTCAGCAACGACGGGCGTGCGACCGTGTGCGTGACCGGCGTCGACGTCGGGCTGCCCGTCGCGGTGGCGAAGCGATGACCGGCCGATGACCGAGCGCCGCCGCGACCTCGCCTGCGTCCTCGCCGTCACGCTCCTGGTGCTCGGCCCGCTGCTGGCAGGTCGCGGCTTCTGGCTCGTCGGGGACATGGTGTTCGTGCCGCAGCAGCCCTGGAAGGCGGCCTGGCTCGGCATGGACGGAGCCCTGCCGCGGGCGGTGCCGATGGACGCCCTGGTCTCGCTGGTCACGCAGGTCGTGCCGGGCGACTTCGTGCAGAAGGCCTTGCTGGTGGGGGGATTCCTCGCTGGTGGCCTCGGTGTCGCGCGGTTGGTGGGGGAGCAGGCGTGGTTCGCCCGAGCGGCCGCGATCATGTTGTTCTGCTGGAACCCGTGGGTCTACGAACGCCTGCTGATCGGCCAGTGGGCGATCCTGCTCGGGTACTTCCTGCTGCCGTGGGTCGCGCTCGCCGCGGTGCGCCTGCGCCGTGGGGAGCCGGGGGACTGGGCACCCGCCGCCGTGGCGCTCGTCCTGTCGGCGATCTGCAGTCCCTCCAGCGGCGCGATGGCCGCAGGGGTGCTGCTCGCGCTGGGGCTCGATCGCAACTGGCGCGGATGGTGGCGCCCGGTCGGCATCGCTATGGTGGCCAACCTGACGTGGGCGGTTCCGGCGCTGACCGCCGAGTCCGCGCGCGTGACCACCGACGGCGTCTTCGCCGCCTTCGCGGCGCGCGCCGAGTCGGGCGCCGGTGTCGTGGCGAGCGTGTTCTCGCTCGGTGGCATCTGGAAGACCTCGATCCTGCCGGGCGAGCGGACCAGCGCGCTGCTGGTGCTGCTCGCCTGCCTGCTCTCGGTGGCGGCCCTCGCCGGACTGTGGCGGACGGGCACCGACCGCTCGCGCTGGGCGCTGATTGGCGCCGTGTCCCTCGCCGTCACCCTGGCCCCGGTGACATCGGTGGGTGCCGACGTCATGGAGTCTCTCGGGGCGCGGCTCCCGGGGCTCGCCCTGCTGCGCGACTCCCACCGCTATCTCGCGCCGTTCGGCCTGGTTCTCGCGGTGGGCGTGGCGTACGCCGTCACGGCCCTCCGCACGCGGATCAGGCCCGGTACACAGGCGCTGTGGAGCGCGGTCGCCCTGCTCGTGGTGGCGCCGCTGCTGTTGCTGCCGAGCCTGGCGTGGGGCGCCGCGGGGGAGCTGGAACGGTCGTCGTACCCCGAGGCGTGGACGGAGGTGGCGGCGTTGATCGACTCCGACGAGGCCACCGTGGTGCTGCCGTGGGCCGGTTCCTACCGCGGGTTCGACTGGAACCACCGTCGCGCCGTGCTCGACCCGGCCCCGCGGATCCTGCCGGGGCAGGTCCTGGTCGACGACACCGTGCGGCTCGAGGGTCGCGAGGTGCCGGCCGAGGATCCGCGCGTCCGTGCGGTCGACGATGCCCTGGCGCAGGACGATCCGGCCGCCGCGCTGAGGGACCTCGGAGTGCGCTGGGTCCTGGTCGAGAAGGGGATGGTCGACGTCGTCCCACCCGCCGGAAGGACCGTGTACGACGCCTCGGGCCTGGAACTGATCGACGTGTCAGACCAGGGACAGGTCGCCGTGGAGTCCCGTTCCGCATGGCCCGAAATGACTAGGCAGCGGGAGATCCTCGTGACGATCGGTCACTTGTTGGCGTTTCTTTTGCTTTTCGTTGGGGCGGCCGTGATACTTCGTGGAGGGAGTAACGGGCATCACACATCATGATCGTCATGGGGAGTGGGTGCTCTGTGCCGGCCTTTGGGAGGGGGCCTGCGCATGAACACGATTATCGCAACTGTCGTCGGAGCACTGGCTTCGACCGTCGTCCTCGTCGGTGGCGTCAACGCCGCCCAGGGTGAGCACAAGCCTGTCAGCAACGAGAAGCTCTACAGCTACTCGGACCAGTAGGTCGTCGGCTGCGCCCTGCCCCTCAGGGGTGGCGCAGCTCATTTCACACGTTCTCTGGGAAGGGGACGTATGAGCAGACGGCTTGGGAGGGTCAGATGCTGCAGATCGTCATTCCGGCGTACAACGAGGAACGCCGCTTGCCGCGCACCCTGCGCGAGTTGCGTCGCCACGTCGGCGCGCATCGCGGAGTGCTCGGTCGCGTCGAGGTCCTCGTCGTCGACAACGCGAGCACCGACCGCACGGCGGAGGTCGCCCGCGAGGCC
>NZ_JBMCZA010000179.1:49983-53942 GCF_048654705.1 Nocardioides sp. CPCC 206348 | reverse complement strand
GACGGCGCGACCGGCCTCGACGCGATCGAGGACGCCTGGCGCCGGGTGCTCCAGGGAGCCGACGTCGTCATCGGTTCGCGTGGCCTGGCCGAGAGCGACACCGAGGCCCGGCACTGCCGGACCCGTTCGACCGGTGCCGCCGCCTACCGTCGTCTCGCGGGTCGACTGACCCCGGGGATCGTCGACACCCAGTGCGGCTTCAAGTTCTTCCGCGGTGACGTGGTCCGTGGGGTCGTCGGCAACCTGAAGACCCCGGGCTTCTCCTTCGACGTGGAGCTCCTCGTCCTGCTGCGTGCTGCCGGCGCGCACATCGAGGAGATGCCGGTGACCTGGGTCGACGTGCCCGGATCCACCTTCGTTCCCGCGCGCCACGGCGCCGCGGCTTTCGCCGAGCTCGCGCGGATCGCCTGGCGCAACCGCGAGCTCGTGCGTCCGGTACCCGGCAGGGTGGCGGTCGTCGGAGTGCGGTCCCCCATGCCGCTCCCGGCTTCTGCTGCCCTGTCGGCCGGGGCATGGAGCGCCCGATGACCACCGCGTCCGCCCTCCGGGGCAAGCGGGTCGTGGTCGTCAACTGGCGCGACCTCGACCACTCGCAGTCCGGCGGAGCCGAGATCTACGCCTGGCAGTACGCCCGTGCGCTGCACGAGGGTGGTGCCCAGGTGCGTTTCGTCACCGGCCGTGACGCGGGCCAGTCGGCCCATGATTCGCGCGAGGGCATCGAGATCCACCGTGGCGGCAGCCGGATCGGCTTCAACCTGTTCGCGCTGCTGTGGCTGTTGCGCCACCGCGGTGGCATCGACGCGGTCATCGACCCCGCGTGCGGCCTGCCGTCGTACTCCCCGCTGGTGCTGCGCCGCGGCACGCCTGCCTTCCTCATCGTGCACCACGTGCACCAGGCCCAGTTCGCCGTGCACTTCCCGGCTCCGGTCGCCGCCTTCGGTCGCTGGATGGAGCGCGTCGCGATGCGGCGCGTCTACCGTCGGCAGCTGACCGCCGCGGTCTCGCAGTCGACGGCGACCGAGATGCGCGAACAGCTCGGCTGGACCGGCGACATCCGGATCCTCGAGAACGGCGCCGACCTGTCGTCGTACGACGCCGCGGACGCCGTGGACAAGGACGCTGACCGGATCGTGGTGCTCGGCCGCCTGGTCGCGCACAAGCGGGTCGACCTGGTGCTCGACGCCGTCGCCGCGGTGCGCGCCCGTCCCGAGTTCGCCGACCGCAACCTGCTCGTCGACGTGATCGGCCACGGCCCGGAGAGCGAGCGCCTCGTCGCCCACGCCGCCGCGCTGGGCCTCGCCGACAAGGTCGTCTTCCACGGCTACGTCTCCACCGAGGAGAAGGACGACCTGCTGGGTCGCGCCGCCGTGCACGTCTGTGGTTCCGACGCCGAAGGCTGGGGCCAGGCCGTCATCGACGCTGCTGCGTCAGGCGTTCCGACCGTCGCCCGCGACGTGCCGGGCCTGCGCGACTCGATCCGCAGCGGCAAGAGCGGCTGGCTCGTCCCCGACGCCACCGACCCCGAGATGGTCACCGGTCACCTCGCCGACGCCCTCTCCACCGCCCTGGTGGAGGCAGCCGACCCCACGACGCGGGTGCTCCGCGCCGAGGCCTGCCTCAAGTGGGCCCACAAGTTCGACTGGTCGCAGATGCGCAACAACGCGCGCGACCTGACCACCGAAATGCTCATCGGGCGTGCTCCTGCGCTGCCCGACTGTCACAACCCACGCGATTCTCGCGTGGCCGTCTGAGAGGTCCATGCCATGCGCAAGTTTGCGTCCGTATCCGTTGGGGTCGGGGTGTTCATGATCGTTGCGGCGATCCTGGTGCGCTTCTACGCATACCCGACCCTGGCCACCGTGCCCGCCAACTACGACGGTGTCACCGAGCTCGAGTCGTCCGGCGCCCAGATCTTCAACTCGGACCCCAATGTGCTCAAGACCGAGACCTGGGACCTGGACATCTCCGCCTTCACCATCGCCGACAGCGGGGCCAAGCAGCCCGACGACGTCGCGACGTGGGTCAGCTCCACGACGGTCACCCGGGCCGACGGCACCGTGTTCCAGCAGACGCGGGAGCGGGCACCGTTCGACGCCGTCAGCGGCGCTGCCGTCACCTGCGACGCCTGCGGTTCGTGGGAAGAGGTTGCCGAGGACGAGCGCGTCGACGTGACCCGCAAGGGCCAGGTCTTCAAGTTCCCGTTCGCCACCGAGAAGCGTGACTACGACGTCTGGGACGGCACGGTCAACAAGGCGACCAAGGCCACGTTCGAGGGCGAGGAGACCATCCAGGGCCTCAACGTCTACAAGTTCGTCCAGCACATCGAGCCGCAGGTCGTCGAGACCCGCGAGGTCCCGGGCAAGGTGTTCGGGGCGACCGAGCCGTCCGTCGACGCGGAGATGTGGTACGGCATGACCCGTACCTTCTACATCGAGCCGCAGACCGGTTCGCCCGTCGACCGGGTCGAGGAGCGGATCCAGGAGCTGCGCTACGACGGGGTCAGCGTTCCGGCGTTCACCGCCACCGTTCAGTACACCGACGCCCAGGTCACGAAGTCGGTCAAGGACACCAAGTCGAACGCGACCCTGCTCGGCGGGATGCGCCTGACGTTCCCGCTGCTGCTCCTGCTGCTCGGTGCTGCGTTCATCGCCGTCGGACTGTTCATCTCGCGCAAGTCGCACCGTCCGCTCCACACGGACGCCAACGACAAGCCGCTCGTCGGAGCCGGTCACTGACCGTCCGACGCACCTGACTCCTCTCTGAGGAGGGAGATGATGGCCTCGAGCAATTGCTCGAGGCCATCGTCCTTCCATGACGCGGCTCGGGCCCGCAGGGTCAGCACGGTCTCGCCGCGGAAGCCGACGGCGCCCAGGGAGAGGCCGCTGCCGCCGCCCGTCACCGGGTGGAAGCTCAGCCGATCCACGTGCGGCGCGGTCACCTCGCCGAGGTGGGACACGAGCAGCGTGGATCCCAGCCTCGATGCCAGGACGCGCAGTCCGGTCGTGGTGGCGCGGACGGACAGGGGCGTCCACGGACGCGGCTCGCCGGCCACCGGCGGGGTCTGCACCGGAGCCTCCGCGAGGGCGCGGGCGATCCCGGCGGCGTCGAGTCGTTCGACGTCCCGCAGGCGCAGCAGGACGCTGTTGTCCCCGATCGCTCCGTCGCCGGACTGGGCGCGTACGGCGCCCACGGCCACCGCGACGTGACGGGCCGTGGTTCCCCGTGCTGCCTGGTGCTCCACGATCGCCCGGGTCGCCGCGGCCACGATCGCGGCCGTGCGATGGCTGCCGGGGACGGTGCGTTCCACGAGTACGTCGCCCGGTTGCGGCACCGGCGCGGACGGGGGAGTCACGTCGGCCGGCGGCTGGAAGGCCACCTCGCCGAGACGGCGGCCGACGGTGCGCGCGACGCTTCCGGTCGTCGTACGGTCTCCGACGCCGCGGGCGTTCGAGGTGACGGGTGCGAAGCCGAGGCGGCCGAGCACCGCCAACAGGCTGAGCCCGTCGACCGCGCTGTGGTGGGCCGACAGCACCAGGTGCCGGCCCGAGAGGCCGACCACCAACGGGGCGGCGTGGGGCGCCAGCACGGCTGCCTGCACCCGCTGGAGTGAGTCGTCGACCAGGGGCGGGGGGAGCGCCGGCCATTGCTGGTCGGACGCGAGGGCAGCCAGCCGGGTCTCGACGACCACCGGGTCCGCCGGGTCGGGGAGGTCGGCGGTCAGCAGGATCCGCCAGCCGATGCGGGGGTCGGCGACCCACGGTTGCGTCATGGGCGGGTCACGGGCGGGTCATGGCTTGCGCGCGACGACCACGAGGCTCACACCCGGCAGGCGGCGCACCGGCAGCACCCGCTCGAGGCCGACGGCGGCGCGGAGGCCGGCATTGAGCACCGGGTGCACCGCCTCCATCTCGCTCTCGGACTCCTGGCGACTGCGGCGGCGGGCCTTCACGACGGGCCGG
>NZ_JBMCZA010000179.1:49303-49932 GCF_048654705.1 Nocardioides sp. CPCC 206348 | reverse complement strand
GCGAGCTCGTCGCGCTCGTAGCGGCGGACGTGTCCGAGCGCCACGTCGTGGCCGCTCCACAACGCCATCCCGGCAGGGACGGCGATCAGCGCTCGACCACCGGGGCGCAGGACGCGTCGGGTCTCGTCGGCGACCGCGACGTCGTCGTCGATGTGCTCCCATGCGTCGGTCGACATGACCAGGTCGACCGACTCGTCAGCGATCGGCAGGCGCCGGCCATCGCCCCGCACGACAGGGATCCCGCGGGACGCCGCGATCTCCGCGCCGGTCTCGGTGTACTCGACACCGATGGCCTTCCAGCCGAGCTCACGGAGCACGACCGTGTTGCCGCCCATGCCGCACCCGACGTCGACGGCGCGACCGGCCGGCCAGTCCTTGACGGTACGACGGACCAGGGCCCGGCGTGCGGCGTACCACCAGTGCCGTCGCTCGAGCGCGGCCGACTTGGCGATCTCCTCGGCATCCACGCGCCGAGCCTAGTGGCTCGTTCGGGACGGGCGGCTCACCCGTGCCGGGAGGGATCGGAGCGCTTCTTCACCTCGGCGCCGTCCCGGCCGCCACCCCAGTCGGTGTCGGCGACGGTGGGGTCCGTCTTGCGCTTCTTGAACCGCCAGTTCGCACTTCCGGTG
>NZ_JBMCZA010000179.1:48288-49293 GCF_048654705.1 Nocardioides sp. CPCC 206348 | reverse complement strand
CCGTCCCGGCCGCCACCCCAGTCGGTGTCGGCGACGGTCGGGTCTGTCTTGCGCTTCTTGAACCGCCAGTTCGCGCTTCCGGTGACCTCCTGCTTGTCGGTCAGGCCGTCGCCGGCGGTGTCCTTCCGCGTCGGGTTCGTCTTGCGGATGGTGATCTTGTACTTGCCGCCGTTGGCCCGGGAGCGCACGACCACCTGGTTGATCGCGATGCCCTTGACCTCGGCGCCGTCGGTCAGCCCGTCCCGGTCGGTGTCCCTCACGCACGGGTTGGTGCGCACGATGCCGATATTCTTGCCGTCGCGGGGTCGTCCGCCGTTCGTGAAGTAGGTCTGCCGGATCGCGATCCCGAGGACCTCCTTGCCGTCGGACAGGGTGTCGCCGTCGGTGTCGGCACGCAGCGGGTTGGTGTGCCCGGTCGTGCAGCCGGTCGGACCGGCGAGCTCGCGCTGGTCGCTGAGACCGTCGCGGTCGGTGTCGGCGACCAGCGGGTTGGTGCCTGCGGACTTCTCGGCACCGTCGTTCAGGCCGTCGTTGTCCGAGTCGCTGTCCGTCGGCACCGTGCCGTCCGTGATCTCCTGGCCGTCCTGGACGCCGTCGTCGTCGGTGTCGGTGTCCTTCGGGTCGGTGTTGTGGGTGTTGACCTCGGCCCCGTCCGTCAGGCCGTCGTTGTCGGTGTCGGAGTCGTCAGGGTCGGTGCCGAGGGTGGCTTCCTCGTCGTTGGTCAGGCCGTCGCCGTCGCGGTCGTTGCTCGGTACGTCGTCGGCGGGGGCGTCCACCGGGTTCGTGCCGTTGGCGACCTCGGCTCCGTCGTTGACGCCGCCGTCGTCGGTGTCGGGGTCGAGCGGGTCGGTGTGGTGGGTGTTGACCTCGGCGCCGTCGCTGAGTCCGTCGTTGTCGGTGTCGGCGTCGGCCGGGTCGCTGCCTGCGGCGTCCTCCTCGACATCGGTGAGGCCGTCACCGTCGGCGTCGCCCGTCGCAGCGAGGTCGTCGCCCGGAGTGGCGACC
>NZ_JBMCZA010000179.1:46322-48245 GCF_048654705.1 Nocardioides sp. CPCC 206348 | reverse complement strand
AGGCCGTCGTCGTCGCTGTCGGCATCGGCCGGGTCGGTGCCCAGGGTGTCTTCCTCGACGTCGGTGAGGCCGTCACCATCCGCGTCGGTGGACGGCAGGTCGTCACCGGGGTTGTCGACGGGGTTGGTGCCGTTGTCGATCTCGGCTCCGTCGTTGACGCCGCCGTCGTCGGTGTCGGGGTCGAGCGGGTCGGTGTCGTGGGTGTTGACCTCGGCGCCGTCGCTCAATCCGTCGTGGTCCGTGTCGGCGACCAGCGGGTCGGTGCCCGTTCCGGTGTCGGGTCCGCCGTCGTCGGTGTCGACCTCGACGCCGTCCTCGAGGCCGTCGTCGTCGCTGTCCGCGTCCGCGGGGTCGGTGCCCAGGGCGTCCTCCTCGGCATCGGTGAGGCCGTCGAGGTCGCGGTCATCGTCGTCTGCGGGGTTGTCGACGGGGTTGGTGCCGTTGGCCACCTCGGTGCCGTCGTTGACGCCACCGTCGTCGGTGTCGGCGTCGTTGGGGTCGGTGCCGGTCCCGGTGTCGGGTCCGCCGGCGTCGGTGTCGAGCTCCTCGCCGTCGGTCAGGCCGTCGTCGTCACTGTCCGCGTCGGTCGGGTCGGTGCCGGTCCCGGTGTCCGGGCCTGCGCCGTCGGTGTCGACCTCGGCACCGTCCTCGATGCCGTCGTCGTCGGAGTCGGTGTCGTCCGGGTCGGTGCCCAGGACGGCTTCCTCCGAGTCGGTGAGGCCGTCACCGTCGCTGTCGGTCTGTACGTCGTCCGCCGGGTTGAGCGGGTCGGTGAGGTCGGTGTTCACCTCGGCGCCGTCGCTCGCCCCGCCGTCGTCGGTGTCGGCGTCGTTGGGGTCGGTGCCGGTCCCGGTGTCGGGGCCACCTGCGTCGGTGTCGATCTCGGCGCCGTCGGTGAGGCCGTCGTTGTCGGAGTCGGCGTCCAGTGGGTCGGTGTTGTGCGTGTTGACCTCGGCGCCGTCCCCGAGTCCGTCGTCGTCGCTGTCCGCGTCCGCGGGGTCGGTGCCCAGTGCGTCTTCCTCGGTGTCGGTCAGGCCGTCGCCGTCGGTGTCGTCGAGTGCGTCGCACTCGACACCGCCTGCGGGCGCGAGGGCCTGCGACTCCATCGGTGCGACGCCGAGGTCGAGGTCGGCCAGCGGGACCGCGCCGAGCAGCAGGTCCAGGTCGACCGTGATCCGCAGGACCGCGGCCAGGCTCCCGTGGGCGGTCGCGCCCGAGTCCTGGTCGAAGGTACTGAGGAGCTCGATGTGGATCCCTGCCGAAGCCAGGCCCAGGACGTTGAGGGTCCGGTCGATCGTCTGGTTCGGCTCGTCGTTGAGGGTGATCACGTTGCCGCCGATCGTCACGTTGACGGCCGGCGGGACGAAGGTCGTGGTTCCGGTGGTGCCGTCGGAGGTCGACGTCATCACGATGGGGTCGGCGAGGTGGATCTGGACCAGGTTGCCGAGCAGGCCGATGTCGCCGACGGTGGTCTCGGTGATGGTCTGGACGGCCGAGGTGCCGTCGCTCTCGGGATCGACCAGCTGGGTCGTCGAGGTCGACTGGCTCGCGTCGAGGGTGGCGACATCGAGGCCGAGCGCACCCACCGACAGCAGGCTGAGGCTGGCCAGGCTGGTGTCGGCCTTCGACAGGACCCGGGCGCCGCCGACGGCCGTGGGGCACTGCGTGGTGGAGACGAATCCGGCTTCGGCGTAGGTGTCGAGCAGCCCCAGGTTGAGGACCGGGGGGAGGGCGACCGGCGGCAGGGGGCCGTCGTCGTCGACCGCGGCCGGCGGAGACGTCGCGGTGGAACCTGCGACCGGCAGGCTCAGGCCGGGCAGTGCGACCCCGATGTTGGTCGACGTCGCGGTCGCGTTGTCGCCGACGGCGGCGCTGTCGGCCGTCGAGGCCGAGTGGCCCACCCGCAGGTCAGCCAGCGGCGTG
>NZ_JBMCZA010000179.1:46090-46312 GCF_048654705.1 Nocardioides sp. CPCC 206348 | reverse complement strand
GGGTCCGCGTGCGCCGTGCCCGGGGGGAGCGCCACGGTGAAGACAGCTGCCGTGGCAAGTGACGTGCCGATCAAGAGGGCAGCGCGAAGCCGCCCGGGAAGAGAGGACGAGGCCACGGTGGGCTCCTGACAGGCGCTGGAACATGAGCGGACCCGGCCACTATTGCCCCGCGATCACCCGCGGGAGGCACGTCGACGCGAAATCAGGACCAAGTCCCGGACA
>NZ_JBMCZA010000179.1:43514-46080 GCF_048654705.1 Nocardioides sp. CPCC 206348 | reverse complement strand
ACAGGCGCTGGAACATGAGCGGACCCGGCCACTATTGCTCCGCGATCACGCGCGGGAGGCACGTCAACCCGAAATCAGGACCAAGTCCCGGACGGCACCCTCACGAATGACCAAGGTCGGCGCCGAAGAGGGCCGTTCCCGGCGTCACGGAGCCGCGAACCCGGGACCAGCCACCCCAGAGCCGGTCGTGGTCCGCGGGCCATTCCGGTTCCAGCAAGGTGGTGAGCCGGAACCCCTTGGCGGCCAGCAGCTGCACCCAGTCACCGAGCGTCCGGTGGTGTTCGACGTACGACGTCCGGCCGGTCTCGTCGTCGACCTCGACGTAGGGCGTGCGGTCCCAGTAGGACTGGGTCGCGGTGAGCCCTTCCTCGGTGGGGTCATCGGGGAACATCCACCGGGTCGGGTGGGTGATCGAGAACGCGAACCGGCCGCCGGGCCGCAGGACCCGGGCCGTCTCGGCCACCGCGGTGTCGATGTCGGCGACGAACTGCAGGGCACCGAAGGACGAGAACACGACGTCGAAGGTGTTGTCGGCGAAGGGGAGGTCGGTCGCCGTACCCCGGACGCTCGGCACGACGACTCCGGTGATCTCGTCGACGCGTCGTGAGTGCTGGAGCTGGCGGTGGGACAGGTCGAGCCCGAACGCGCGTCCGCCCTGGCTGCGGATCCAGCGCGCGCACTGCCCGGCGCCGGAGCCGACCTCGAGGACGTCGCGGTCCTTCACGTCGCCCAGGATCCGGGCGTCGGCCTCGGTCAGGCCCTCGGGTCCCCACACGAAACCGGCGTCGCCGAGGAACTCCCCGTGGGTGGCCTGGTACTCGTCGGCGTAGCGATCCCAGTCGGCGCCATTGGCGCTGCGGGACTCCTGTTCATCGGCGGGACGACGGTGCGCCGTGACCGGCGGGTGGAGCCACTCCTGTTGCACGGACCGAGGATAGTGCCGCCGGTTGGACGTGCGTGCAACGCGGCGCGTACCCTTGAATGTCCGCCTCCCGTCGGGAGGTGGTCCCGTGCCGCCCAGACGGCGGTCATGGCCCAACTACATCTGCCCACCCAAGGACTGTCCCTACTTATGACGAGCACCCTCTCGACTCCGATCTCGAGCCACTACGACGACAACGCGCCCCAGGTCGCGATCAACGACATTGGCTCCGAGGCGGACTTCCTGGCCGCCATCGATCTGACGATCAAGTACTTCAACGACGGCGACATCGTCGACGGCACCATCGTCAAGGTCGACCGCGACGAGGTCCTCCTCGACATCGGCTACAAGACCGAGGGCGTCATCCCCTCGCGCGAGCTGTCGATCAAGCACGACGTTGACCCCTCCGAGGTCGTCAAGGTGGGTGACAAGGTCGAGGCTCTCGTTCTCCAGAAGGAGGACAAGGAGGGTCGCCTGATCCTGTCCAAGAAGCGCGCCCAGTACGAGCGCGCCTGGGGCACGATCGAGGAGATCAAGGAAGCCGACGGCGTCGTCGAAGGCACCGTCATCGAGGTCGTCAAGGGCGGCCTCATCATCGACATCGGCCTGCGCGGCTTCCTGCCCGCCTCGCTGGTGGAGATGCGTCGCGTCCGCGACCTGCAGCCCTACGTGGGTCAGACCCTCGAGGCCAAGATCATCGAGCTCGACAAGAACCGCAACAACGTGGTCCTGTCGCGCCGTGCCTGGCTCGAGCAGACCCAGTCCGAGGTTCGCCACGGCTTCCTCACCCAGCTCCAGAAGGGCCAGATCCGCAAGGGTGTCGTGTCCTCGATCGTCAACTTCGGTGCGTTCGTGGACCTCGGCGGCGTCGACGGTCTCGTCCACGTCTCGGAGCTGTCCTGGAAGCACATCGACCACCCGTCCGAGGTCGTCACGGTCGGCGACGAGGTCACCGTCGAGGTGCTCGACGTCGACATGGAGCGCGAGCGCGTGTCGCTGTCGCTCAAGGCGACGCAGGAAGACCCGTGGCAGCACTTCGCCCGGACCCACCAGATCGGCCAGATCGTGCCCGGCAAGGTCACCAAGCTGGTGCCCTTCGGTTCGTTCGTCCGCGTCGAAGAGGGCATCGAAGGCCTCGTGCACATCTCCGAGCTGGCCGAGCGCCACGTGGAGATCCCCGAGCAGGTCGTCCAGGTCAACGACGACGTCATGGTCAAGATCATCGACATCGACCTCGAGCGTCGCCGGATCTCGCTCTCGCTGAAGCAGGCGAACGAGACCACCGCCGCGGTCGACGTCGAAGAGTTCGACCCGACGCTCTACGGCATGCCCGCCACGTACGACGAGGCCGGCAACTACATCTACCCGGAGGGCTTCGACCCCGAGACGGGCGAATGGCTCGAGGGCTTCGACGACCAGCGCGCCGTCTGGGAAGAGCAGTACGCCAAGGCGCACGCCCGCTGGGAGGCGCACGTCAAGCAGCAGGCCGAGGCGAAGGTTGCCGAGGCCGAGGCTGGCGAGGCGACGTCGTACTCCTCCGGTGGTTCGGACGACGAGCAGGCCGAGGAGACTGGCGGCTCGCTGGCCTCCGACGAGGCGCTGCAGGCGCTTCGCGAGAAGCTGACCGGCGGCCAGGCCTGATCC
>NZ_JBMCZA010000179.1:42753-43467 GCF_048654705.1 Nocardioides sp. CPCC 206348 | reverse complement strand
TCACGCGAACCAGGGAGTCGGGCGACGGGTGGAGAAGTCGTCGTGGCGGACCCAGGAGATCAGGGACCGCAGGAGCAGGGCCAGGAAGAGGATCAGGAAGAGGTTCATGGCAGTAATCATGCTCTTGGCAGATTCCTGCCACCAGTGGCAGAAAAGCCGCTTTGCGTTGATTTACTGCCATGTCCGTGACAAGGTGGCGGAATGCTGACGAACGTTGCCGTCCTGGCCTTCGACGGGGTCGCTCCGTTCGAGCTCGGCATCCTCTGCGAGGCGTTTGGGATCGACCGGACGGCCGACGGGGTCCCCGCCCTCGACTTCGCCGTCTGCGCCGAGAACAACCTCCCGATGCGGACCTCGATGGGGTTCAACCTGCAGACCGACTTCGGGCTGGACCGCGTCGCGGAGGCCGACCTGGTCGGCATCCCGGCCATCCCGCGTGGTGGCGTGCCGTCCGACGCGGTCATCGAGGCGATCCGCGCGGCCTACGACCGCGGGGCGCGGATCATGTCCGCCTGCAGCGGTGCCTTCGCGGTCGGAGCGGCCGGCCTGCTGGACGGGCGCGAGTGCACGACCCACTGGATGTACACCGACGAGCTGCAGCGACGGTTCCCCGAAGCGATCGTCGTGCCCGAGGTCCTCTACGTCGACACCGGCCAGATCGTCACCAGCGCCGGGAGTGCCGCCGGCCTCGATGCTGCGCTGCACATCTGGCGC
>NZ_JBMCZA010000179.1:42078-42730 GCF_048654705.1 Nocardioides sp. CPCC 206348 | reverse complement strand
GCCAATGTCGTGGCCCGACGGGCCGTCGTACCGCCGTACCGGGACGGGGGACAGGCGCAGTTCATCGCGCGCGCCGTCCCCGACTGCGACGCCGACACCTTGCGGCCGCTGTTGACGTGGATCCTGGAGAACCTCGAGGAGGACCACGGTGTCGAGGCGCTCGCGAAGCGCGCCGTGATGTCGCCGCGCACCTTCGCGCGCCGCTTCCGCGACGAGACCGGTACGACGCCGCACCACTGGGTCACCCGGCAGCGGGTGTCGGCGGCCGAGGAGCTGCTCGAGCGCACCGACCACCCGGTGGAGTGGATCGCGGGCGAGGTCGGGTTCGGCAACGCGGCGACCCTGCGCCACCACTTCGTGAGGGTGCGCGGGGTCAGCCCTCAGGCGTACCGGCGCCAGTTCGCCTGCTGATTCGCCTGCTGATTCGCCGGGTCAGTGGTCGACCAGCTGTGCGGCCTCGCCCGACCGGGTCGTCCGTCGTACGACGCGGCGACGCCAGACGACCACCAGGAACCCGATGCTCAGGGCGAGGGCGGGCGCGGTCAGCAGCATGCCGACGTAGGCGTCGTACGTCGTGAAGGGCAGGTCGTAGAGCGCCCACAGCACGACGCCCGTGGGTGCGCCGGCCAGCTGGGCGAGACCGATGACGCGC
>NZ_JBMCZA010000179.1:40443-41976 GCF_048654705.1 Nocardioides sp. CPCC 206348 | reverse complement strand
CAACGACGGCCGTGGCGAGGACGCCGAGGTCCAGGGCGCGTCCGGGCAGCGGGCCGATGGCCGTCGTACGCCGCTGGCGGACGTCCAGGGCGCGGGCGGCGAGGAACGCGCCCAGGGGCGCCCAGGTCGCGAGGAAGGCGGCACCGGCGAGGTTCGTCTCGAGCTGGGTCGTCTCCGGCCAGAGGTTGCCGAGGAAGAGGTAGAAGACGCGCAGCAGCGGCGCGGTCAGTAGGAGCGCGAAGGCGTAGGCCATCAGGGCCTGGTGCATGGCGATCTGTCGCTTGACCGCTGCGGCGAGGCCGAGGCTCACACCGATCGTGGTGCCGAGGGCGAGGGCCCAGAGTTGGAGGTAGAACGCGGCGCCGTCGAAGGTGCCCTCGGGGCCGACGGCGAGCAGGAAGGCCATGGCGCCGGCCATGCCGATCAGGGCGATGGAGGCGGCGAACCGCCCGATGAGGCGGTGGCGGGCGAGGTTGCGTCGTACGCGTGCGGAGAACTGCGCGGCGAAGAGCACGATCGCGATTCCGCCGGCGGTGGTGTGGAAGAGCAGGATGTAGCGGTTCTGGGTGTACTGGACGACCTGTTCCGCCTCGATCGACCCCGGCCCGTAGGCCTCCTCGTGGTCGACGACGGCGCCGAAGGTGTGGTTCCACAGCTCCGGTGCGTCGGGGTTGAAGAAGCGCCACATGTACTCGATGGCCATCGGTCCGTAGAGCACCGCCAGTGCCGTGATGGCTCCCCAGCCGATCAGGCTGGCTCTCTTCCTGGCGGTGGTGCTCACGGGAACTCCTTGCTATAACGACTGTTATTACAAGTGTGATGGATACTGGGGAACATGTCGAGCGATGTGAGTGCACTCACGGACGAGCCCATGCGGCAACGTCTCACGGCGGCCGCCGCGCGTCTCGTCGCCGCGGGAGGCGCAGCAACGCTGAGCGTCCGCCGCGTCGCCAGCGAGGCCGGGACCTCGACCATGTCCGTCTACAGCCAGTTCGGGTCGATGGATGCGCTGGTCGACGCCGTGGTCAATGAGGGCTTCGAGCGCCTGGAGCGACGGTTCGTCGCGGTCGAGCCCACGGACGACCCGATCGCCGATCTCGGTCGGCAGACGGCGGCCTACGTCGACCATGCGCGCGAGAACCCCGAGCTGTACGCCGTGATGTTCGGCGTCGCCCGCGTCGGCTCCCGCCAGGCCGTCACGCCTGATCAAGTGGCCATCGGACGCGCCGGAACCCTCGATCGCGTGGGGGCGACCCTCCAGCGAGCGGTCGAGAAGAACCGGTTGCGCGAAGCCGGCGGTTCCGCGCTGGCGTTCCGCTGGTGGACCCTCGTCCACGGCTACGCCATGCTCGAGGGCTCGGGATACGTCACCCGGGACAAGGGCCCCGTCCGCATCCTGGCGCCGCTCCTGATCGACTTCGTCATCGGTGAGGGCTGCCCGCGCCGGATTGCGGAGCGGTCCGTTCGAGAGGCACTGGAAGCGCCCGCCTAGTCCTGCGGGTGCGGGGCCGGTGCCGCCGGCGCTGACCCACC
>NZ_JBMCZA010000179.1:38413-40433 GCF_048654705.1 Nocardioides sp. CPCC 206348 | reverse complement strand
CCGGAGGGCGGGACAACCTCCCTGGGCATCACACCTAGTCATCGGATGGGGTCACGAGCGCCGCCGGCGTTGACCCCCTCGTGGGCAAAATTCGTCGCGCGCGCGAATCTTTACCCTCATTTCGAAGACGCCTTGTGGCGGCTGCTGCCAATGTCGAGTCACACGCAGCGCCGACGTCTCCCTCGTCGTTCTCGGGCCTGTTCCCAACCACGTGGGGGGTTGTGGCATGTCCGGAACGCATCGACGAGTGACGCGCGCGAACAGGGCTTCGAAGGGCGCATCGATTGCGCTCGCCGGAGTCCTGGCGGCCATCGGCCTCGTGGTCGCCGGCGCATCTCCCGCGCTGGCCGCGGTCACCGCCGCGCCCAACACCTCCGCGGGCGCAGCCACGATCAGGAATGCCATGGCGGCGCCCGGCTTCACCTCGACCGGGGCCAGCTTCGCGTCGGTACCGTCGTCGACGACGGTCAACGGGGTGTCCAACACGGCCATCGGCGGGTTCCCGTCACCCTCGGGTGCGTTCGGCATCCTCACGACCGGCTCGGTCAACAACGTGTTGAGCTCACAGGCCACCGAGAGCGATGTCACCATCAGCAACGCACCCTCGCGCGGCAACTCGGCCCGCGACGTGACGGTGATGAAGATCGACTTCACCGCCCCTGCCGGCGTCAACTGCCTCAGCCTGAACTTCAAGTTCCTGTCCGAAGAGTTCCCCGAGTGGGTCGGCCAGCAGTACAACGACGGCTTCATCGCCGAGCTCGACAGCACCACCTGGACGGCCAACCAGACCGGCAACTCCGCGTCGATCACGGCGCCACTCAACTTCGCGAAGGACGCCGGGGGCAACGTCGTCAGCATCAACAGCACTGGCATCGGTGGACTCACCCAGGCCAACGCCTCCGGCACCGTGTACGACGGGGCGACGACGCTGCTGCGGGCGAACACCCCGGTCTCGCCGGGCGCCCACTCGCTCTACCTGTCGATCTTCGACCAGGGCGACGCCAAGCTCGACTCGGCCGTGTTCGTCAACAACCTGCGCACGAGCTTCATCCCGAACCCCTCGATCAACTGCGTGTCCGGCGCCCAGCCGGTCAGCAGCACCCTGACGCTGACCCCGCCGACCGACGCATCGCCGGTCGGGACGCAGCACACCGTCACGGCCACCCTGAAGGACTCGAACAACGTCGCCATCTCCGGCGGCCCGGTGAGCTTCAACGTGACCGGCGCGAACACGTCGAGCGCCGTCGTGAACACCAACGCGTCCGGCGTCGCGACGTACACCTACACCGGCGGCTTCGCCGGCACCGACCAGATCAGCGCCTGCTACCTGCCAGTGACCACCTGCCTGGCCACCGCATCAGCCACCGAGGTCTGGAACCCGCCCGTGGTCGTCACGGCCGAGCCGAAGACCAAGGTCTTCGGGACCGCGGATCCGCCGTTGACCTACACGGTCTCGGGCGGCACGCTCACCACCCCTGCCACCTGCACGGTCGCGGGTGCCCACACGAACGTCGGCAACTACGCGATCACCTGCTCGGGCGGCAGCGCCGGCCCGGACACGAACGTCACCTACGTCGACGGCAACCTCGGCGTAACTCCGGCGACGGTGACGGTCAGCGCCGACAACAAGGCCAAGCAGTACGGCGACGCCGACCCGGCCTTCACCCACACCACGAGTGGCCTGGTCGGTTCGGATGCGCTGACGACGGCACCCACCTGTGGCGTTGCGGGAGCCCACGCGAACGTCGGCTCCTACCCGATCACGTGCTCCGGCGCCACGGCCGGCAGCAACTACACGATCGCCTACACGGCCGGCACGCTCTCCGTGGGCAAGGCACTGGTGACGATCACGGCCACCAGCAAGACCAAGACCTACGGCCAGGCCGATCCGGCGTTCACCTTCACCACCAATGGTCTCGTCGGCTCGGACTCCCTGACGACGGCACCGACCTGCACCGTCGCGGGCTCGCACACCAACGTCGGCACCTACCCCATCACCTGCTCGGGCGCGAGCGCCGGC
>NZ_JBMCZA010000179.1:0-38403 GCF_048654705.1 Nocardioides sp. CPCC 206348 | reverse complement strand
ACTACGACATCGCGTACGTCGGCGGCACGCTGACGGTGGCCAAGGCCGAGATCGTCATCACCGCGGTGCCCCAGAGCAAGACCTACGGCACGCCCGACCCGGCCTTCACGTACACCGTCGCCGGTCTGGCGAGTGGCGACGCGCTGACGACCGACCCGACGTGCTCGGTGACGGGTACGCACGTGAACGTCGGCAGCTACGTCATCGCCTGCGCGGGCGCCGATGCCGGTGCCAACTACACGATTCGCTACGAGACCGGCACCCTCCAGGTCACCAAGGCCACCGCAACGGTGATCGCGGACAACAAGACGAAGGTCTACGGCGCCGCCGACCCGGCGTACACCTACGACGTGCAGGGCCTGGTCAACGGCGACACGCTGACGACCCCGGCATCCTGCTCGGTCACCGGTGCGCACGCGAATGTCGGGAGCTACCCGATCACCTGCTCGGGCGCGAGCGCCGGTGGCAACTACGACATCGCCTACGTCGGCGGCACGCTGACGGTCACCAAGGCCACGGTCGTCATCACGGCCGACCCGAAGTCCAGGGCATATGGCGCGCCCGACCCGGCCTTCACGTTCACCGTCTCGGGCCTGGTCAGCGGCGACCAGCTCGTCGACCAGCCGACCTGTGACGTCGCCGGACCGCACGTGAATGCCGGCACCTACGACATCACGTGCTCCGGGGCCGATGCCGGCAACAACTACGACATCGAGTACGTCGACGCCCAGCTGACGGTCACCGCGAAGACCGTCGTCGTCACGGCCGACGACGCCAGCAAGGTGTACGGGTCGGCCGACCCGGCCTTCACGTACACGGTGGCGGGCCTGGCGAGCGGCGACCAGCTGCTCGACCAGCCGACCTGCGACGTGGCGGGGGCACACCACGACGTGGGCACGTACGCCATCACCTGCTCGGGCGCGGATGCCGGCACCAACTACGTCGTCAGCTACGCCGCGGGCTCCCTCGAGGTGACACCGAAGACGCTGGCGATCACTCCCGATGACGCCATCAAGACCTTCGGTGACCCCGATCCGGTGTTCGGCTACTCGGTCGACGGCCTGGTCGGCTCCGACACCCTCGTCGATGCGCCGCTCTGCGAGCCCCGCGTCGCGCACGAGAACGTCGGAAGCTATCCGATCCTCTGCAGCGACGCCGACGCGGGCGACAACTACACGATCGAGTACTACACCGGGGAGCTGGACGTGGTGCCCGCCGCAGTGGTGGTGACCGCCGACAACAAGTCGATCACCTACGGCGACGCCGAGCCGGCCTTCACCTGGTCGGTCTCCGGGATCGACGCGGAGGACCTGGTCACCGACCCGGCCTGCACCGTCGCCGGAGCCCACAGCGACGCCGGTTCCTACGACATCGAGTGCTCCGGTGCGAGCGCCGGACCGAACTACACGGTGTCGTACCAGCCGGGCACGCTGACCGTGGCGCGCAAGGTCGTCACCGTCGTCCCGGACAGCCAGGTGACCGTCTTCGGGGACGACGACCCCGACTTCACCTGGACGACCGACGGCCTCGTCGGCGACGACGACCTGGTCACCGACCCGACGTGTGGCCCCACCGACGCGCACTCCGCGGTCGGCAGCTACCCGATCACCTGCACCGGTGCGGACGCAGGCGACAACTACACCGTCGAGTACGGCACCAGCACCCTCACGGTGACGGCCAAGGCAGGTGTGGTGGTCGCCGACGACCAGCAGATCACCTTCGGTGAGGACGACCCGGAGTTCACCTACCAGGTCTCCGGCCTCAACGGCTCCGATGAGCTCCTCACGCCGGCGACGTGCTCGGTCAGTGGTCCGCACAGCAATGTCGGTACGTACCCGATCACCTGCTCGGGTGGCGATGCAGGCGGCAACTACACGCTGTCGTACGAGGCCGGCTCACTGGTCGTCGTACCGGCCGGGGTGACGATCACCGCGGACAACAAGTCCAGGGTGCACGGCGAACCCGACCCGGCGTTCACCTACCAGGTGACCGGCCTGCTCGGTGGCGACGACCTGGTGACTCCGCCGGTCTGTGACGTCGCCGGGCCGCACACCGCGGCAGGGGAGTACGACATCACCTGCGCGGGGGCGGACGCAGGGGACAACTACGACATCACCTACGTCGACGGCACCCTGGAGGTCACCCGGGCCACGGTGACCATCACGGCCGACGCCAGGTCCAAGGTGTACGGCGCCGACGACCCGGGCTTCACGTTCGGTGTCTCCGGCCTGGTCGGTGACGCCCAGCTCGTCACCGCACCGACGTGTACGGCGGCCGACCCGCACACCGCGGTCGGCAGCTACGCCATCACCTGCTCGGGTGCCGACGCCGGGCCCAACTACACCGTGGAGTACCAGCAGGGGACGCTCACGGTGACCCCGGCGCTGCTCACGGTGACGGCGGACGACAAGACCAAGGTGCAGGGCAACCCGCTGCCGACCTTCACCGCCACCATCACCGGTTACGTCAACGGCGACGACAGTGGTGACATCAGCGGCGCTCCGGCCCTCGGCACGTCGGCGACGGCCACGAGCCCGGCGGGCACCTACCCGATCACCGCCGCGATCGGCACCCTGTCGGCAGCCAACTACACGTTCGCCTTCGTGGCAGGCACCCTGACGGTCACGTCACAGCCGCCGACGGCCACGATCGTCACCCCGCCGTCGGGCGCGGTGTACTTCCAGGGCCAGACGGTGAAGGCGAACTACTCGTGTGCCGACCCGGACGGAACGGTGACGAGCTGTGTGGGCACGGTCGCGAACGGAGCTGACGTGAACACGGCAACGACGGGCACGAAGACGTTCTCCGTCATCGCCACCGACAACAACGGCCTCACCGGCACGGCGTCCACCAGCTACCAGGTGGTCCCGGTCGTGGGCGCCTGCCGCGGTACTGCGGTGTCGGTCCTCGGCATCACGCTGGCCGACGCCAACCCGGCGACGACCCCGTGTGTCGCGGCGACCGAGCGGGTCCTGAAGGCCAACGTCACCGTGACGCCCAGCGTCCTGCTCCTGCCGGCACAGACGGTCAAGGCCGACGTGATCCAGGGAGTGACCGAGAAGACGACAGGCGGGTCCAAGGCGTCCGCTGAGGTCAGCGGGGCATCCATCTCCCTGATCGGCGCGACGATCAAGATCAACGCGCTCACCAGCTCCGCCTCCTCGCAGCTCTCGAGCTGCACGGGCGGAGCCGCGACCGCCGGTTCGTCGAAGGTCGCGGGCCTCACCATCAACGGGGTCCAGGTGGTGCCCGCGGGCGGCCTCAGCGCCCCGCTGAAGGTCGACGTCGGCCTGGTGAGCGTCTCGATCAACGAGCAGACGAGGGTGGGCAACACCATCACCCAGACGGCGCTGCGCATCACGGTCCTCGGCACCGAGATCGTCCTCGGACGCTCGATCGCTGGTGCGAACTGCGGCAGCTGATCCGGGCAGACGGGGCGCCTACAGGCGGCTGAAGGGTTCGGCGTAGACGAAGCGGCCGACGGGGTGCGTGCCCGTGCCGAGTGCCCGCGCCTGGAAGTAGTCGCCCCAGGCCGGGTCCGGTGACGCGATCCCACACTCGCTCGCCGGCACGAAGCCGAATCTCCCGTAGTACGCCGGGTCGCCGAGGAGGGCGACGAGGGCCTCGCCTCGCTGCTCGGCGCGGCTCAGGAGCTCGCGGACCAGTTCTCCGCCGACTCCTTCGCGCTGGTGGTCGGGGCGGACGCTCAGCGGTCCGAGGCCGAGCGCGGGCTCGCCGTCGACGTACGCCCGGGTGGCCACGACGTGGCCGACGACCTGGCCCCCGGAGGTCGCCACCAGGGAGAGGTCGGGCAACCAGCCGTCGTCGTCGCGGAGCCAGGCCAGCAGGTCGACCTCGCCCGGCGGTCCGCCGATCCGGGTCGGGGGAGCGGAGTGCTCGGCGAGCGAGAACGCCGCCCCCACGACCGAAGCGATCTCATCGACGTCGCCGGCGAGCTCGGTGCGGATGTCGATTGATGGTGAGGCAGATGGGGAAGAAGTCATGGTCCGACGCACGCTAACCGCACTGCCCGCCCCGATTCGACCGGGTTTCGCGGGTGCTGCGGTGCCTACCAACCGGGAGACGGGTGATCCGGGCGCACCAGTCCGGCCTCGTGGGCGACGATCACGGCCTGCACCCGGTCGCGAATGCCGAGCTTGGACAGCAGGCTGGCGACGTGCGTCTTCACCGTCCCCAGCGCGAGGAACAGCTCAGCGGCGATCTCCGCATTCGTGCAGCCACGCGCGACCAGGGCCAGCACCTCGCGCTCACGATCGGTGAGCCGCTCGAGAAGCTCCGGGCGTGATCGCGGCTGGCTGCGGCGGAAGTGCTGGAGCACGACGCCGGTCACCGCCGGGTCCAGCCTGCCTTCGCCCGCAGCCACGCCGTGGATCGATGCGAGCAGCTGCTCCGGCGGGGTGTCCTTGAGCAGGAACCCGTGTGCGCCCGCGGTCAGCGCCTCGAAGACGACCTCGTCCTGCCCGAACGTGGTGAGCACGAGCACCCGGGTCTCCGTGGTGGCGACCACCTCCCGGGTGGCGGCGAGGCCGTCCATGCGGGGCATCCGGACGTCGAAGAGGGCGACCGCGGGCGAGGTACGACGGACCAGGGCCACCGCATCGATCCCGTCCACCGCTTCGCCCACCACCTCGATCGCGGGGTCGGTGGCCAGGATCGTGCGCAGACCGGTCCGGACGAGCGGTTGGTCGTCGGCGATGACCACGCGGACCGTCATCGGCCGCTCCCTGCGCCGAGGGGGAGAGTGGCGTCGAGCATCCAGCGCTCGCCATTCGCTCCCACCGTCAGGGTGCCGCCGAGGAGCCGGATCCGTTCCCGCATGCCGGCGAGTCCGCGTCCCGAGCCGCTGCTGTTCCCCTCCTGGCCGATCAGGTTGGTGATCTGGATCCGGAGACCGGCGCCGCTCGGCGCGACGGCGAGGTCGACCGCTCCCGTGCCGTGCCGCAGCGCGTTGGTCAGGGCCTCCTGGACGATCCGATGGGTCGCGAGGGCCACGCCGGCGGGGATGTCAGGGGGCACGTCGTACTCCCCGACGTGGACGTCCTGCCCGGCGCTGCGCACGCGCTCGACCAGGTCGCTGATTCCGCTCGGGCCCGGCAGTGGCTCGTGCGGACCGTCGGCGAGAGCGGGATCCCGCAACACCTCGAGCATGGCGCGGAGCTCGGTCAGCGCTTCGCGTCCCGAGCGCTCGATGTCGCCGAACGCCTCTGCGGCCTCGGGGTCGCTGTCGGCGAGCCGGAGGCGCTGACCGCCCGCCCGCACGACCATCACGGACACCGAGTGCGCCACCACGTCGTGCAGCTCGCGCGCGATCCGGTCGCGCTCCGCGGCCGCCCCCTCGCTCGCCGCGCGGTCGCGGGCCGCCTCCGCGTCGGTGATCCGTTGCAGCGCGCCCACCGAGATCCGGCGCACGGCCCGACCCGCGACCCACGGCATGCCCCAGATCACCAGCGGCCAGAAGTCGAGCAGGTCGCCGTCGGGGGAGAGCGCGTGTCCGGTCCAGGTCAGGGCCAGTGTCGATCCTCCCGCGACCCAGGCGCCGGGCCCTTCGGCCTCGGTGGCGAGGAAGTACAGCGCGAGCAACAGGGGCAGTACGACGGTCTGCGGCGGGAACTCGCCGGGGGTCGTGGCGCTCAGCCCGATCGTCACGGTCAGGAGGGCAGCGGGCGCCAGCCAGGGCAGGGCTCGTCTGAAGATGAGCGTCAGCCCGGCCGGGATGACAACAGCGAGGGCGACCGGAACCGACTGGACGGTCTCCGGGTGCACGTCGATGCACGCGATCGCGGTGGTCACGACCGCGAGCACCACGTCGGTCGCGCGAGGTCTCACCCCACCACGCTAGCTGCGGCCGCGACCGGGCACATCGGTCTTCAGACCGATTGTCACTACCTCCGCAGACCCACCGAGGTCACGTCGACGGACCGATGCGCGGACAGGGATGCGCGTCGAAGCATGGAGCCATCAACCACCGCTCCCCTGGAGGAAACCATGGACGTCTCCGTCTCTTCGCCCGTCACCACGACCCGCCACGCGTGGGTGCCTGCCGTCGGCGCCCTCGCCGGCACCGCGCTCACCGTGAAGGCAGCGCTGATCATCGGTTCCGGCAACGGTGTCGGTGACCAGCCGATGGCGGTGCTCTACCTCGCTGGCATCGCGGTGGGCATCGTTGCGGCCGTCGGCCTCGGGCTCCGGCGCCGCCCGTTGTGGCAGCGGATCGTCGTGGGAGTGGCCGCTCCACTGCTCCTGGTGCTCTGGATCCTCGGCCTCGGCGAGGTCCTCAACCCGATCGCAGAACTGTTCAGCAACGAGGCGTACGTCGGCGACGAGCTGCCGGTCGGGGTGGCCGGCCTGGTGCTGCTCGCCACGTCGTTGATCGGCTACCGCGCCGACGAGTCGGGCCGTGTCGGCCAGCCTTGAGGTTCGGCGCAGAACGCCGCTGCCGACGCCAGGACGAGTCCTGGCGTCGGCAGCCTGCGTGGTTTCCTCGGGACTACTAGGGGGTCGGCGGCACGATGTGGATCTTCGCTGCCGTGTTCCCGCTCTTCACCTCCAGCAGCTGGAACTTCGTGTTCCACGCGACGCCGGCGTCGGCAGGGTTGCCCGTGCCGAGGAGGCTGTTGATGCCCAGGTCGATCCCGTACAGGTCCGGGCGGGGTGACCCGTCCTGGCCGACGACACGCGTCGAGTACGGCGCGTTGCCCCTCGACGGAACCACCGTCGATGCGTCGATGTCACGGAAGAAGATGCTGCTGCCGCGGACCTCGATACCCGGGTACCAGCCCTGGGCATCCGTGAACGTGCTCACCGGCGCCTGGGCACCGATGGAGGTGCAGTACTCGCTGAACGGCTCGGCCGGCAGCAGCTCGAAGCACTCGTTGAACGGCTTGGTCGGAACCAGGCCGAACGCGGCGTTCGAGGACTGCGGACGCGAGGGCATGTTGTTCAGCGTGCTCGGGTCCTTGTCGGCGGCGACCCCGGTCCGTCGGAACGGGTCGAAGTGGCTGTCGACGAGCAGGAGTCCGCCCTTGGAGCCGGCGCTGGGCAGTGCTGTGGTCGTGGACGTGACGTGGTTGACGTTGCCCCACGTCGTGTCGCGGTACCACACCAGCATGCCCGGCGCGTTGTACTTGATCCGCTCGACCTTCCACGCGTCATGGGCGTACGACGAGTCGTAGGCGTACTGGAGGCCCTTGTCGAAGCCGTCGTAGTTGCGCCACTCGATCAGGTAGTAGTGCGCCCGGGTCGACGTACCCGTGTCACGGTGCCAGCCGGCTCCAGTCGTGTCCGTGAACGAGTCCACGGTCGCCACCCAGTCGCCATCGGTCTCGGCGTCGTCACTCCACACGGTGGCGCCGCCCGCGGTCACCGAGAAGTCGTCCGCGAACCAGCCGCGCTCGACGAACGCCTCGTCCGTGGCTTCGCGCAACCGCAGCTTGACGTTCTGCCCTGCGAAGGCGCCGAGCTTGACGTAGTCGAGCCGCCAGCCGTGGCTGTCGCCGGTGAGGCCGTACTTCTTGTCCCCGAAGTCGTGCATCCGGCCGTTGGGGTCGGCGTAGCCGTCCGGTGTGGACACCTCGACGTCATTGCCGGTGTAGACCTTCTGCTCGGTCCAGGTGGTGCCACCGTCGGTCGAGACCTCGATGAAGCCGAAGTCCCAGTCCTCCTCGATGACGTAGTTGTTCCACACGTTGAACCGGGCGTCGGCGTTGTCCGGTACGGCGATGTCACGGGTCAGCCGGATGTCGGCCCAGTCCTGGTCGGCGCCGGAGTACCACATGTTCGCGCCGCTGTGCGGCGTGGCCAGGGTGATCACCTTCGGCGGCAGGTTCACCTTGACGCCGTCCTTGGTGCCCTTGGGCGTGCGGGACGTCTGGCCGACGATGACGTCGCGCGGTGCGTCACCCGGGTTGAGCTGGAGCGGGTCGGCCCAGCCGAGCACCCACTTGTCCCAGATGCCCATGTGGGTCGGCAGCGACTGGAAGATCGGGCCCGAGTGCGAACCCGAGCTCATCAGGTCCCAGAAGTCGATGTCGGACTCGCCTGCGCCGGAGGTGTCGTAGAGGTCCGGCAGGCCGAGGTCGTGGCCGTACTCGTGGGCGAAGACACCGACACCGGAGTCCTCGGGCTGCACGATGTAGTTCGCCACGGCGACGTCGGTGCCCGGCACCGGGTAGCCGCCGGGCACCGTCGAGGAGTGTGCCCAGATCGCGTAGACGCCCTGGGAGCCACCGCCACCGGACTTGTCCTCGCCGGCCCGCACGAGCACGAGGTGGTCGACCACGCCGTCGGGCTCGAGGACGTTGCCGTCACCGTCGACGTCGCCCTGGTCCTCGATGTCGTAGTCCTCCCACGGGAAGTCGGGCTGGGCCGCGGCCAGTGCGTCGACGGCGTCCTTGGCCAGCGTGCCTGCTCCGCCCGGGTTGTCCGGGTGGCCGCTCATGTTCTGGGGTTCCGGAGCGGTCCAGACGCCGTTCTCCAGGAAGCAGCGGCTCGCGCCGTACCAGCCTTCGGAGTGCGGGACCTTCACCCAGGGCGTCGCCGAGCCGGAGACGGTGTAGGCGTTCTTGGACATCTCCTCGTACATGTTCTTCATCGTGTAGCCGGAGATGTCGAAGCCGGGCTGGCCGTCGGGGCCGGTGAGGTCGGTGCGGACCCGGTCGGTGATGCCGGTCGAGGTGTAGAGCATCTTGTTGAAGTGCTCGGGGGAGAAGTCGGGCACCCACATGGAGTTGTTGTCGGGGTGCGACGCGTTCGCGGGATTCGGGATGTTGTTGTGCAGCGGGCCGTTCTGGACGTTGCCGGCCACACAGTTGCGCGACTCGAAGACCGTCTCCGGGACCATCGAGCCGGTGAAGTCGTCGTTCGCGGTGGTGCTGAAGTCGACCAGGAGGGTGAGCAGCTTCGCGGTCTGGGTGCTCTTGGCACCCTTGATCGCCTTGGGGCTCTTGCCCGTCTTGATCGCCTTGGCCTCCAGCTTGGCCAGTTGACGGGCGGTGACCGGGTTGCCGCGGGCGTGCTTGGCATCCACCTCATACGCGCGGGCGAGGGCATCGGGCTTCCGATGCGTGATCTTGCCGGTCTTCTTGTCGACCTTGGCGTCGTCCCCGACCGAGCGTTCGGCTTGTGGCGCGACGTAGTTGATGTAGCCGTCGTCGTAGGCGCTTGCGCCGGTGGGCGCGTTCGATGGCGCCGCGGCTGTCGTTCCGGACGCGCCCACGCCGGACAGAGCGGCGGCGGAGAGCGCGAAGGTGGCAACGACGGCGGCTGCGCGCATCGGCCTGCGTGCGAACCTGCTGGTGGTCATGATTCCCCCCTGAGAGAAACCCGGGTCTGGGTCGGTCGAGGACAGCGCCGCTGGTGGCGGCCCACTGATCTTGCTCTTGTGACTCCCGTCACGTAAAGGGTCCGGGCCAAGGATTTACTGCCTACTCGTCCCTGAGCGGTGCCAGTCGGTCCCGGAGGTCGGACAGCGTGCCGTGGCCGTCGACGCAGACGGGGTCGGGCGGTTCGGCCGAAACGGTCGACACGGTCGGGCAGCCGGTGCTCCGGGCTTCGTCCATGTCGGACACGAGGTCGTCGACGCTCTCGTCGGAGAGCACCCAGCCCAGCGGGGCCGACAGGGTCGGCTGGGTCGCCTGGTGCACCACGAAGACCTGCCGCTCCGACACCTGCTGCTGGAGCAGCTGCTGGCACGCCGTGGGCCCGGCGTCCGGCGCGGCGACGCTCGGCTCGGAGCACAGGAACCTCTCGGCGGCGTCGGCGCCCTGCCGGAGCAGTGCGCTCGTCGGGGCCTGCCGGGTGGCGGCGGCGCTGATGGCCCACAGCGGGATCAGGCTCTCGGCGATGGATCCGCCGCGCTGGTCGATCCCGAAGCTCGTTGCCGGGCCGTTGTCCAGGTAGACGACCATCGGCAGGATCAGCTCGCCCGTGCCGGCGGCGAGCACCTCGTCGTTGTGGGCACGCACGAGCGGCCCCCACTGCGACGCCAGGTCGACGATCGTGCCGAGTCCGGTGTTGTCGGTGATCCCGCCGTCGATCAGGGGTGTCTCGGTCAGCTCGCCGCAGGGCCCGACCACGGCCGAGGGGGTGACGTACGGGAAGCGCCCGGACACCAGTCCTGCCGTCAGGGCGCTGATGTTGCCGACGCAGTTCTCCTCGGTGTCGGCCGTGGCCTCGGTGGCCCCGAAGGAGCCGAGGACGTCGTAGCTGTTCGGCCCCGCTCCGCCGGTGCCGCAACCGGGTGCGTTGCTGGTGTCGGTCATCGACGGTGCGGCGCTCATGTCCGGGGGAGACAGGTCGATCTGGCTCCACAGGGCCCGGCAGCCGTCGTACGAGTCGGTCGAGGTCAGCACCAGGTGACCGGTCACCGAGTCCAGGGCCGAGTCGTCCTCCTCGATGAACCGGTGGTCCGCGGGACCGTCGCCGGTGTCCGCCTCGTCCCACGCCTCCACCCAGACCTCCTGCATCGTGGCGGCGCGGTCGGTGCCGTCCGGGTCCGTGTCGGCCGGCGGCGCACCGACCCGGACGCCGATCGTCGAGGCCAGCAGGTCACCGGTCACGAGGGCCACGGCCCCGGCGCCGAGCGAGTCGGGGCCGCGGATGGCATCCACCGCTGCCAGCGGTTCGTCGTCGTACCGGCCGATCGTGAGGCCGAGCGAACCGCCACTGGCGCCGGTGGAGAACAGCGTCATCCTCTGGCCGCAGGATCCGCCGGCGTCCGCGACCTCCTCGAGCCCCTGCGCCGTCCAGTACGTCGCGCGGATGCCGCCGCCCTCGGCGGCCAGGATGAGCATCGGGCGGGCGTCGAACGGTGTCTCCTTGCCGTCGACCATCACCGTGATCGCGTCGGGGGCGACGCAGGGCGACGGGCCGTCGGCCCAGTCCTCGAAGGCCTCGGTCAGTGTCGGACGTGTGGGCACCGCCCGGTACTCCTCCTTGTCCTGGTCGATGCCGTGCACGAAGGTCGGAGAGCCGATCTGGGCCGTCCCGACGAGGCCGATCAGGATGAACGGGACGATCGGCGTGGCCGTCAGCCAGGGCCGCGGGACGACCAGCAGGATCTCGGGCGGACGGCTCTCCTGGGCGTAGGCGACGACCACCCCGAGCAGCATCATGGCCGCGCCGAGGGCAAGGGTCACGGACGCGACGACTCCCACCCGGGAGGCCCAGCCGATGGGGTCGAAGGCCATCCAGCCGAAGGCACCGCCGGAGCCGGCGAGGAGCAGGACCCGTATCCACTGGCTGTTCTCGCCGGTGACGCGGGTCCCGTCGGTGTCTGCGTCCTCGTACACCGGCGCGGTCGGCGTCGCCCAGACCGCGAGCAGGGATGGCTGCCCGGTCGGCGGGTCGGGGATGTCGAGGCGCTTGAGCACCGGCCCGGCGAGGAACCACGGCAGTACGGCGGCTCCGATCGCGAGCGGGATCGCCAGCCACAGCTGCCAGGGCACCTCGACGTCCTTCGTCGAGAGACCGGCTCCGAGCAGTCCGATCCAGGCGCGCATCATGCCGAGCCCGAGGGAGGCCACCGCCGCGATGGCCAGCGCGTCGCCGACGGCCATGACGTGCGCGGGTCGGGTGGAGGCCGTCTCCTGCCGTGCGGCGGGGCCCGGGTACCCGTCCTCCTTCGCCCGCTTCTGGAAGCGCCACCGCATGGCGCAGGAGGCGATCGGCACGGACACCGTGATGAAGCAGAAGACGGCGAGGCGCCTCCCGTCGGTCGGCCAGTCGCGCACCTCGGCGAGGCCGAACAGGGCCGCAGCGATCGCCGGTGCGATCAGCCAGTGCCACAGGTGCGCCTCGCGCGGTTCGCCCTTCGGGTAGTACCAGGGCCAGCCGCGGCCGTCCTTCGCCTGGTCATGGAACCGCTTGAACGCACAGTCCGCACGCAGTCGTCCGAGGAAGAAGATGGCGGGGGCAACGACCACGAGGGTCGCCAGCACGGCCCACACGAGGTGCCAGGCCTCGTGGCCGCCGTACAGCCAGCGTCGTTCGATGTCCGGCACCTGGTCCCCGACCTTCGGAACCGGGAGGCAGGCGAGGGCGGCGACCGGGAGGAAGGCGAGCAGGGAGTACCGCTGCACCCAGAGCGCGCTCCGCCACGGCTTCACGACGTCGCCCCGGTCCTTGGCGAGCAGCGAGAGCACGAAGGACCCGAGTACGACGGCGGCGGTCGCCCACTTGAGGGCCGTGAGCGCCACGAGGAGGAACGGCTGGTCGTAGCCGCCGGCGGGGCCTGCGTCGACCCGCTGGTTGCCGGCGAACCACATGACGACGTTCTCGAGGACGTCGAGGGCGCAGAGCGACAGGACGACGACGTCGAGGAAGCCGTGCCACTTCGCCGGCACGAAGCTCGCGCGCACGATCCTGCGCAGGAGCAGGGTGTAGACCGCGATGAACCCGAGGTCGATCACGAGGAAGAACCGCAGCAGCCGGTTCCAGGCGCTGAGGTCCTCGGCGGCCATCGGCAGGGCCCAGAAGTCCCGCACGCTCGGGAACCTGAGGCCCGACAGCGCGCCGAAGTCCATCGCGGCCTCGCCGCCGGCGACGAAGCCGCGGGCCAGTCCGTTGATCTCGTTGAGCGCGAGCAGGGCACCGAGCAGGAGGGTCCAGAGCACGGCGACCCTGTAGTCGCGGTTCTCCGGATGGAGCCGGTGGGTGGCGGTCGGCTCGGGCGGCGTCACGCGCGTCCCGAACAGGAGCCGCTTCAGCGTGGTCAGCATCCTCGGCTCCGGCTGGGGGACGGGAGCGAGTCGTCGGACGGGGAGATCGGCAGATCCTGCGCCATGACGGCACGCTAGTGCTCGGCGCGCCCTCGTGTCCTCGGGTGAGCCGGTTGTTGCCCGATCAGGCGGTGTTGCCCGATCAGGCGCCGTCCTCGGTCAAGGTCGTGGGCGGCAGCCAGTCGGCTCCGAGGAGCTGGGCAAGGTCGGCGAGACCGGTGGTGTCGCTTCCCACCGTGTCGGAGGCGGCGGCGATGCGCTCGACCATCACCTTGCCGACCTGCTCCTCGACCGTGCCTTCGGCGTACGCGATGTGCCACGGCGAGACCTGGTGGTCGCGGTGGGTGCGGCCGGTCACCTGCCGCCCGGCGATGCCCGAGAAGCGGGCCTGGTGGAAGACGCCGACCCGCGGCTCGGTGCTGGCCTGGCGGCCGTCGGCGAGGGTCTCGCCGGCATGCAGGCTGATCGAGGCGACGGTGGTGAAGACGCAGACCTTCGCCTGCCCGGTCTGGAACCGGAGCCGCTCGGCCTCGGGATCGAACCGGTCGCGCCCGTAGATCGTGGCGACGTCGATGCCGGAGTCACGCAGCCGCTCGGCGATCGGGTCGGCAGCGGTCGTGACGAACTCGACCGAGCACGCCACCTGTCGCTCGGCCTCGACCTGCTGGGCGATCCAGGCGACCGTCGAGTCGACCCGGATCAGCCCGGCCTTCTGCCGGAAGCGCAGGAGTGCGGCCCGGCCCTTCGCGACATTGCGGCCGTGCCGGGCGATCTCCATCTCGCGACAGAACTCTCCCCATTCGGCTTCGTACGTCGACCGCTCCGCCGGCGTGAGCGCCACCGGCATGCCGGAGATCGGCACCGGCCCCCACGGTGCGGCGCGGTGCAGCATCGCCGGAGGCCGCTCCTCGTCGAGCCAGCCGCGCACGAGCTTGAGGTCCGCAGCGCGCCGCGCCGGATCGGTGGTCCAGGTGGCGCCGTAGCGTCCGTGTTCCACCCCGACGCCGTGGCGCTCGAGTGCCGTGGCGAACGCGGCCCCGGCCTGGGTCGCCGAGGTCCACTCCTTCATCGGCTCGCCGAGAACCTGCGCGTAGGCCGGTGCGAGGTACGGCAGCTCGAGCGGCGTGTGTCCGGGCGTCGCGGTCGTTGCGATGACGAACGGCGCCTTGTCGTGGGGCTTGCCATGTCCCGAGATCCGCGCCCAGTGCTTCCATCGCTTCGTTGTCGTACGGCGGAGTGCGTGGGCCTCGTCGGCAATGATCACGTCCCACGTGTGGTCCTTGACCTTCTCCAGCCGGTCCCACGTGATCACGACCCACTCGAGACCGCCGTGGCCCAGCGCCGTGATCGTGCGGCACCAGTGGCCGATCGTGATCGCGGCCGGCCGGTCGGCCACCACGAGCACTCGCCGCGCACCGCGGAGGTCGCCCACCGCCGTCGCTCCGAGGACCGCGGAGATCGTCTTGCCCACGCCGGGCTCGTCAGCCAGCAGGAACTGCCGCCCGCCCGCCGCGGCGCGCTCCGCGATCGCATCGGCTGCCTCGAACTGGATCTGCCGGGGCTCGAGCTCGTCGGTCGCCTCGGGGCTGGGCGTCGGGTCGTCGGGGTTGAGGTTGTTCTCGATGAACCGACCGAGCGTGTACGGACCGGGGGAGTACGGCGCGAGATGCGTGGGCAGGGAACGCCCGACGTACAGGTGGGTCTTGACGGCCGGGTGCCAGGTGGCGCCGTCGACCTGCGTCCCGTAGGGGACGTCGAGCACCCACAGCCGCTCGCCCGGCCCAGCTGCTGGCAACGGCCGCTCTGACTGTCGTGCCTTGCTGCGGCGCGGGGACGTGCTTCGTCGACGACTGCTGGATCGTCGGGAACTGGCCACCTCCCGACGCTATCGGGGTTGTCGCCGCCAGCTGGGTTGGCTCGCCCACGCCCGAGGCGTTGCCCCCGGCGAACGCGTGAGCGGGTCGTGTGCCCCACGCCCCGTCATGGCGTTGCCTCAGGCACACGACTCGCGCCAACCGTGGGGTTCAGGCAGTTCCGGTCAGGATCGTGGCAGCAACCAGATCCGGGTTGTCCCACATCGGCACGTGGCCGCAACCGGCCAGCTCCAGCCAGTTCGTGTGAGCGGGAAGCTCGTCGCGTCTGCGCGCCGACGGCGGGATCAGCTTGTCCTCCGCTGCCCACGCCACCGTGACCGGGATCGACAGGTCGCTGCCACCCCTGAACCGTTGGCTGCGCCGGGTCCGGATGTGTGTCGGCAGGCGCTCGGTGTTGGCGAAGTCGCGGGCCAGCGCTGCGGCTTCGGCCGGCTGCAAGGACGCGGCCGAGGTCATGGCTTCGCCGAGCAGCGGTCTGCGCCCTCGCGCGCTCTGCGCCAGTCGAGGGAGGACGGGTTGCGCCAGCTTGGCGCCGAAGTGCTGTCCGAGGAAGATCACCTCCCGCATCCGCGGCTGGCCACCGGCCCAGAGACCTGCCGGTGACAGCCCGACGACCGACCTCGCTCGGCCGATCAGCGCCAGCTCCAGGGCTGTCCATCCGCCGATGGAGTTGCCCGCGACATCGACCTGGTCGATGCCCAGTGTGTCGAGCAGCCCAGCGACCTCATGGGCGTAGCCGGCTGGATCCGGCTGGGCCGGCGCCTGGGGCAGGGGAGAGCGCCCGTGCCCGGGGAGGTCCGCCACGATGACCTGTCGCTGCGCGGCGAGGAGGGGCAGCACCGGTGCCCAGGTCCTGCCGGAGAGGCCGAAGGCGTGCAGGAGGAGCAGCGGTCGGCCAGAGCCTTCGACCATGTGGTGCAGAGTCATGGACCCACCCTGACACTCGCCCCTCAACTTCTGGGGCGAGGCCTGTTCGTACGTGCAGTAGCTGTTGCGCTGCGGGGATCCTCGGGCCAGGCGTGCTTGGGGTAGCGCCCGCGCAGATCAGCACGCACGCCCGGGTAGCCGTTGTCCCAGAACGAATCCAGGTCCGCAGTGACGGCCGCCGGGCGGCGTGCGGGGGAGAGCAGGTGCAGCAGGAGCGGGACCCTGCCGTCGGCGAGGACCGGTACGGCGGTCCAGCCGAACACCTCCTGCAGTCGTACGGCGAGCACCGGTTGCTCGGCGGAGTAGTCGATCCGCACGCTCGAGCCACTGGGGACCTCGACTCGCTCAGGGGCCAGGTCGTTGAGCCGTCCCGCCTGCGGCCAAGGCACCATCGCCCGCAACGCGGCAACTACGTCGATGCGACGCAGGTCCTGGGTCGAGCGGATCCGCGCCAGCTGCGGTCCGAGCCAGGACTGGAGGTTCTGTGTCAGGGCCACGTCGCTCACGTCGGGCCACGGGTCGCCGAGCGCGCGGTGCAGGAAGTCGAGGCGGGCACGCAGCGCCGTGGCGGCCTCCGTCCAGGAGAGGAGAGTGATCCCCTCGCTCGCGATCGCCTCCCGGATCGCGTCGGTCACAGCCTGCGCCGGCGGATCGCTGAGCGGGACGGAGCTGAGCTCGATCGCGCCCAGCAGCGCGCGTCGGCGAGCCACCACCCGCCCTGCGGTCCAGGTGACCTCGTCCACCTCGGTCCACAGGGATCCCGCCGCCTCCAGCGCGAGGTCCTCGGTGAGCGGGGCCGCCCCCCGGATCCGGGCTTCACGTTGCCCGGGTCGCCGTTCCGCGTCGCCGACCGCGAGCCACTCCAGTCCGGCCAGGGGGCCGGGGGACCGCGGGTCGAGGGCCGCGCCCGTCCCGGACGCCATCAGGTAGCTCGAGGAACCGGAGCGCTTGCGCGCAATCCGGTCCGGATGCGCCAGGGCCACCACCAACCCCACCGCCACGTCGTCGGTGAGCACCTGGGCGTGGTCCGACTTCTCGACGATCTTCTCCAGTCGGGTGACCTGCGTGCGCCAAGCGCCTGCCCGCTGGTCACCGCGCAGCGATCGGAGCGCAGCCACCAGGTCTCCGCCGGGAGCGCGCACGTCCTCGCTCAGCATCGCGACCACCTCTGCGGCCCGCTTGGGCCCGACGAGACCTGCCCCGTCGAGGAGGGCCCGCGCCAGCCTGGGATCGGCCGGTACCCCGGCGATCACCCGGCCCCGCGCGGTGGCTTTCCCGTCGGCGGTCATCGCGCCCAGCTCCACCAGCACCTCCCTCGCCGCCGACAGTGCGTGCGCCGGTGGCTGGTCGAGGAGTGCCAGGTCCTGTACGTCGTGGCTGCCCCAGCACGCCACCTCCAGGGCGAAGGCCGTCAGGTCGGCGGTCGCGATCTCGGGCTCCGGGTGCGCGGCCAAGTGCGCGTGCTCCGCCTCGGACCAACAACGCAGTACGGCGCCCGGCCCCAGCCGGCCGGCCCGTCCCGCCCGCTGCTCGGCCGCTGCCCGGCTCACCGCGACGGTGACCAGGGAAGCCAGTCCGCGACGGTGGTCGGTGCGCGGCTCGCGCGAGAACCCGGCATCCACCACGACGCGTACCCCGGGCACCGTCAGCGACGACTCGGCGACCGCGGTCGAGACGATCACTCGTCGGCGCGGCCCCTCGCTGAGCGCCCGATCCTGCTCGGCACCGGGCAGGCGTCCGTGCAGGGCGTGCACGTCAGCGTCCACGCCAGCAAGGCGTCGTACGGTCGCCTCGACCTCCGCGACGCCCGGTACGAAGACCAGGACGTCACCCTCGTGCTCGACGAGTGCGCGCCGTACGGTCGCCGCGACGTGGTTGTGGAAGGCCGGGGTGATGCCCCGGTCGTCGGTACGGCGTACCCCTGCAGGCAGCGGGCACCAGACCGCTTGCACCGGGTGCAGGGCACCCGGGACGCGGATGACCGGAGCGGACCCACCGAGCAGCGCGGCCGTCCGCTCGGCCTCGACGGTGGCCGACATCGCCACGATGCACAGGTCGTCGCGCAGGTTGGCCCGGATGTCGACCAGCAGCGCCAGGGTCAGGTCGGCGTCGAGGTGGCGTTCGTGCACCTCGTCAAGTACGACGGCCCCGACGCCCGCCAGCTCGGGATCATGCTGGATCCGCCGGAGCAGCAGGCCGGTCGTGACGATCTCGATCCGGGTACCCCGGCTGGTGCGCCGGTCTCCGCGGACGGAGTATCCGACCGTCTCCCCAACCGGTTCGCCCAGCAGGTGCGCCAGCCGACGGGCGGCAGCGCGGGCTGCGATGCGGCTGGGCTGCGTGACGACGACGCGTCCAGCAACGACCCCGGCGACCGCGGGTGGGACCAGGGTCGTCTTGCCCGTGCCGGGCGGTGCCTGGACCACCGCGACCCCGCGGGTGCGAAGCGCCTCCTCGAGATCGGCCAGGCCGGCGGTGACCGGGAGGTCGGGCGGCGCGGCGAGCAGGCTGCGCAGCGGGTCTCCCCGATGCGGACCGGGGAGATCGGCCTGGGTCACGGCAGCACGGGCGCCATCGATTGCAGCGCCTCGTCCAGGTAGTCCCCGTAGGAGCTGCCGGGGTTCGCCTGCCAGTACTCCTGCGCCGCATCCAGGCAGGCGATCGCGCAGGCGGCAACGGCAACCTGCGCCATCGGTGTCAGATCGGGGTGCCGGGCGCCGACCAGGGGAGCGAAGAGGTCGATCCAGCGCTGGCGACGTTGATCGACGAAAGCCCGCGTCGACGCGGGCTTCAGCATGTCCAGGACCTGGGCAGCCAGGCTCGGTGAGTCGTCCGCGACGCGAGCCAGGTCGACCAGCACCGTGCTCAGTGCGGTCCACGCCGGCTGGTCGGCCGGCTGGGCCTCGATCTGGTCGGCGAGCTGCTGACCGACATCGGCCAGGAACTCGCCGAGCAGCGCATCCTTGCTCGGGAAGTAGCGGAAGAAGGTGCGCCGCGACATGCCCGCGGCGGTGGCGATCTGTTCGACGGTCACCTGGTCGAACCCGTGCTCCGCGAACAACGACCAGGCCTGCGCGAGCACGTGCCCTCGGATCGCACCGCGCGCGAAGGTGCGCAGGGTGGAGTCGGAGGGCTCGGACATGGAGGTCACCGTACCGGCGGGTGGTGGCGGCCGTCGGTGGACATGCCCTAGTCTGCGCTGGCACTGAGTGCCAACACGGACACTTGATGCCACGTCCGCTTCCTGCTTCCCACTTCCCTCGGAGACTCCATGCACCCCTCTCGTCGTACCTTCCTCACCGGTGCCGCGGCCGCCGCCGTGGCCGCCACCGCTGGTGCGGTGGCTCCTGCCCGTGCAGCCGAGGGGTCGGTGCCCGTCGTCCAGGAGCGACACCGCGTCATCGTCGTCGGCTCCGGCTTCGGTGGTGGCGTGAGCGCCCTGCGGCTCGCGCAGGCGGGCGTTCCCGTGACCGTGCTCGAGCGCGGCCGCTGGTGGCGCACCGGACCGAACTCCACGACATTCCCCAACGTGCTGGCTCCCGACAAGAAGCTGCTGTGGCACGGCACCACCCCCGAAGCGGTCCAGGCCACGCTGCGACTGCTCGGCGGCGCCCTGGGGCCGGCGACGGGCGGCCTCCTCGACGTGAGTCCGTACGTCGGACTCGTCGAACCGGTCCTCGGCAAGAACATGCTCGCCATGTGTGCCGCCGGCGTCGGCGGTGGCTCGCTCGTCTACCAGGGCATGACGCTGCAGCCGGCAGCCGAGGTCTTCGAGCAGGTCATGCCCGGTGGTCTCGACTTCGAGCTCATGGACCGGACCTACTACCCCCGGGTCGCCCAGATGCTGCAGGTGGAGACCGCGCCCGACGAGCTGGTCAACACCCCCAACTACAAGGCACCGCGCGTGTTCAAGCGACAAGCGGAGAGGGCCGGGTACGTCGTCGAGAAGATCCCGATGCCCATCGACTGGGACTACGCGCTGGCTGAGCTTCGCGGCGAGATGAAGCCGGCGTACACCAACGGCACGGGCGCCATGGGCGTGAACAACGGTGGCAAGCACAGCGTCGACGTCACCTACATCGACAGCGCCATCGCGACCGGCAACGTCACGGTCCGGACCTTGCACGAGGTCACCGGTGTCGCACGGTCGACGGACGGGTCGTGGGTGCTCAGCGTCAACCGGACCGACGAGTCCGGCAAGGTCCTCGAGCGGATCGAGATGACCACTGGTGCGCTGATCATGGCCGCCGGCACCATGAACACGACCCGACTCCTCGTCGAGGCCCAGGCCCGCGGGACCGTCACCGACCTGCCCGACGCACTCGGCACCGACTGGGGCACCAACGGTGACCGCATCTACGTCTGGACCGACCTGATCGACAACTTCGGCGCAGCCCAGGGTGGCCCGGTCGTGTACGGCTCGAAGGAATGGGCCAACCCGGCGCTGGCCAACACGATCATCCAGGCATCGATCCCGCCGGTGCCACTGGCGACCAACGTCGCCACGATGCTCGTCGGCTTCGGTGTCAGCGAGGGGCGCGGCCAGGTCCGGTACGACAAGCTGACCGGCCGCGCCGTCCTCGACTGGCCTGCGAGCGGCGACACCGCAGTGCACCAACGGATCGGGCAGCGGATCCGGGCGACCGCGGGGCTCACCGGTCCGGTGCTGGACACGCACCTCGTCGTGCCCAGCACCTGGCACCCGCTGGGCGGCGCCTCGATGGGGACCACGTGCGACCTCGACGGCCGTGTGCTGGGCCAGCGGGGCCTCTACGTCCTGGACGGTGCGCTCGTCCCGGGCACCACCGCCGGATGCAATCCCTCCATGACGATCGCTGCCGTCGCCGAACGCGCCCTCGACAACATCGTGCGCAATGACGTCGGCACGCTGATCTGACCGCGCCGTGTCGCGTAGAGCTGGCCGGTACGCGGCGAAGTGATGCACCGCTCGAGGCCGGCCGGTCGCGAGCTCAGATCGTGAGGTCCGGGAGGTCGATGCCCGGCAGGGGGTGGGAACAGATCTTCCGCGCCTCGTCATCCGGCACGCCGAGCATCCGGAGCAGGTCGGTGGTCATCTGGTCGGTGGTGGCGGCGTCGTCACGGGTCGGATCGTCGTGCAGGGCCTGCCCGAGGGCGAGGACGCCACCCGCGGCCAGCATCAGTGCGACCTGAGGGTCTGCGACCGAGAAGCGTCCGCTCGCGACGCCGTTCTCGATGTCGCGGAGCGCGCGGGGCGCCAAGCCGCGGTCGGAGCTGATCAGCGCCGGTCCGTGGGAGAGCAGCACCCTGCTCAGTTCGGGTACCAGGCGGTGGAGGCGGCCGGTGAGCCGGAAGCTCTGGGCAAAGACCTCGGCCGGATCGTCGAAGTCCTCGGCCAGCCGGTCAAGGAGGTCGGCATGGGCTTCCAGGGCGTCGTCGACAGCGGCTTGAAACAGCTCGTCCTTGCTCGCGAAGTGGTTGTAGAACGAGCCCATTCCGACGTCCGCGATCTGGGTGATCTCCAGGAGGGCGACGTTCTCGCGGCCGTCGGCGATGACGTGTTGCGCCGCCTTGATCAGCGCTGCACGCGTGCGTGCCTTGCGCTCCTCGTGCTTCGACGGTGCTGTCCGTTGCTCGGTCACGGCGCCACGGTAGCAACATCCGGACATTTCTGACGAAATCGTCAGAAACTGTTGACAGGGTGAGGGCAATAGTTGACGATTTCCTCAGAAATAGGAGGTGTCATGAGTCAGCACCACACCCACAGTCATCTGCACGCCGAGCAGGGCGGTCTCGCTGGCGAGCACCCCGGGCGAGCCAGGAACCCGGTGATCAAGGTCCGCGACATCGCCTGGCTCGAGTTCGAGAAGCCGGACCTGGCGGCTGCCGAGAAGTTCGCTCACGTCTTCGGGTTCAGCACGAGCCTGCGTACCGCCGATGAGCTGCACCTGCGCGGCACGCTCCCGGGTTCTCCGGCCGTCCTGATTCGCAAGGGTGCCAAGTCGCGGTTCACCGGGCCGGCCTTCAGAGCCGAGTCCGACGCCGACGTCCTCCGACTCGCCCAGCACCTGGGTGGGCAGGTCGTGCCACTCCCCGAGACTCTCGGCGGGATCACCGTCGACGCGCTCGACCCGAGCGGCGCCCGGGTCCGGGTGGTCAGCGGGACGCACGAGCTCCCGGCGCTGCCCGACCAGGTGCCGCTGACGCACAACACCGGTGTCGCGATCCCGCGCACCAACGGGACCCAGCGCCCACCGGCCGAGCCGGCTCGTGTGCAGCGGCTGGGTCACGTGGTGCTGCAGACCAACCAGTACCGGTTCGCACTCGACTGGTACCTGGAGAACCTCGGCCTGATCGTCAGCGACTTCCAGTACTACGAGGGCCAGCGCGATCTCGGGCCGACGATGAGCTTCATCCGCTGCGACCGGGGCTCCGAACCGGCCGACCACCACACCCTGGCGATGACGCTCGGGCCGTCCAACCGGTACGTGCACTCGGCGTACCAGGTCACCGACCTGGATGCCCTCGCAGCCGGCGGGGAGGTACTGCTCGAAGCCGGGTACACCCGCTCCTGGGGTATCGGCCGCCACATCCAGGGCAGCCAGATCTTCGACTACTGGCGCGACCCGGACGGATTCATGGTCGAGCACTTCACCGACGGGGACATGTTCGACAACACCCTCGAGCCCGGCTGGGCGCCGATGACCGCTTCGGGGCTGGCTCAGTGGGGGCCGCCCGCGACGAAGGACTTCCTCGGCCTCACGCCCGGCAAGGACTCGCTCGCCGAGGCGCGCGCCGTACTCCACGCCCTGCGCAGCAATGACACCGACTTCACCCGCACCCGCCTCAAGGGCCTCCTGAAAGTAGCCAGCTCATGACGACCTCGATCATCCGCACCAAGGACGCCTGGTGGGTCCTGGTCGACAGCGGCGCCGTCCGGATCGACACGGCAGCCACGACGACTGCAGAGCTGCTGAACGACCGGGCCGCGATCCGGGCTG
The DNA here is from genome assembly GCF_048654705.1 of Nocardioides sp. CPCC 206348. Classification (NCBI taxonomy): domain Bacteria; kingdom Bacillati; phylum Actinomycetota; class Actinomycetes; order Propionibacteriales; family Nocardioidaceae; genus Nocardioides; species Nocardioides sp. CPCC 206348. The sequence continues at coordinate 15,885 of NZ_JBMCZA010000179.1, read as the reverse complement.
CCGCCAGCGCGACGCCCGGCCCGGTGCCCGACGACCTGCTCTCCCCGGTCACGGCTCCCTGCCGGGTGGTCGCGCAGATGACCAACTACGTCTCGCACATCAAGGACTCCGGGATGAACCCGGCCACCGTTCCGCTGACGTTCTTCCGCAAGACCTCGCATTCCATCGCCGGCCCGGTCGACGACATCATCCGGCCTGCGCACGTGAAGCTGCTCGACTACGAGGTCGAGATCGGGCTGGTGATCGGGAAGGACCTCCCGGTCGGGACGACTATCACCGAGGACAACATCAGCGAGTACGTGGCCGGCCTGGTCGTCACCAACGACGTCTCGGCCCGCGACCTGCAGCTGCCGAAGACCCAGTTCTTCGAGGGCAAGTCCTACCCGACGTTCACGCCGGTCGGACCACGACTGGTCCTGCTCGAGGAGGCGGACTGGAGGCGCTTCGGCGACCTGCGGTTGCGTACCTGGGTCAACGGCGAGGTCCGCCAGGACTCGACCGTTGCGGACATGCTGTTCAAGCCGGTCGAGACGTTCGGCACCCTGACCGGCTTCCAGCCGCTTGCCGCTGGCGACCTGCTGCTGACCGGAACACCTGGTGGCACCGCGTTGAAGGCGCCACCGAAGCCGATCGAGATGATCGGGGCGCTGCTGCCGCCAGCCATGAAGTGGAAGGCCTTCTTCAAGGGCCAGGGCAAGAATCCGCTGTACCTCCAGGACGGAGACGTCGTCGAGCTGCACATCGGCACCGCCGACGGCGCGATCGATCTGGGGCGGCAGGCCAACACCGTACGGCGGGCGGGGTGAGCCCCGAGAGCACACAGGAGCACGCCACGGTCGTCATCGTCGGTGCCGGTCCGACGGGCGTCAGCGCGGCGATCCTGCTCGGTCAGTACGGCGTCGACGTCCTGGTGCTCGACCGCTGGGCCGAGGTCTATCCCCAGCCGCGGGCGGTGCACCTTGATGACGAGGTCTACCGGATCGTGGCCCGGCTCGGGCTCGAGCGCGAGTTCGCAGCGATCACCCGCCCCAGTGCTGGTCTCCGGCTGCTGAGCCCCGGCCACGATGTGCTGGCCCAGTTCGACCGCACCAACCCCTGCACGTCCAACGGGTTCCCGGCCGCCAACATGTTCGACCAGCCCGACCTCGAGTCGATCCTGCGCCACCGGGTCACGGCGTACTCGACCGTGCAACTGCGCGGCGGCGCGGAAGTCGAGGAGGTCCTCGCCGGCGACGACGGCACGCCCCAGGTGCGGTACGTGGCCGATGGCGTGCGTCGGACGATCACGGCGGAGTACCTGCTCGGTTGCGACGGCGCCAACAGCCTCGTCCGCGCCGCGATCGGGTCGACGATGGAAGACCTGAACTTCGAGCAGCGCTGGCTCGTCGTGGACATTGCCGTCGAACGAGAACTCGGACACTGGGAAGGCGTCCATCAGGTCTGTGACACCCGCCGCGCCGCGACCTACATGCGCATCGGGGAGCACCGGCACCGGTGGGAGTTCCAGCTCGTCGGCGACGAGACCGCTGCCCACTTCGGAACCCTCGGAGCCCTCGCGCCGCTCCTCGCGCCATGGGACACCGATCTCACTGGATTCGAGCTCATCCGAACGGCCGAGTACACCTTCCGCGCCCAGCTCGCCGATCGATGGCGACGCGGGCGGATCTTCCTCCTCGGCGACGCCGCCCACCTCACGCCCCCGTTCATCGGACAGGGGATGGGAGCGGGTCTGCGCGACGCGGCCAACCTGGCCTGGAAGATTGCCGGCGTTCTCGACGGCTCCCTCGACACCGGCGTCCTGGACACCTACGAGCAGGAAAGGCGGCCGCACGCCGAAGCGATGATCAGGCTCGCCGTCGTCATCGGCGCCGCGATGACTGCCGGCGGCCGGTTCGGCGACCTCCTCCGCTCGGTGGTCGCTCCGCACCTTCACCGCCTGCCGGGTCTCGGCGCCAGGATCGTGGACGGAACCAGCCCACCACTGCAGCGCTCGACGCTGGTGCGCAAGCGTCGTCTCTCCCGGTCGCTGGCGGGACGGTTGGCACCCAACGTGTTCTGCGAGCCGCGACTCGACGACCGGACCTCCGGGGCGTTCGGCTGGATCACCACCGGCCCGACGTCACCGCGACCCGACGCCGTCACGATCGAAGCGGCCGGCGAGCTGGCCGACTGGCTCACGGCCCACCGAGCTGTGGCCGCGCTGGTTCGACCGGACGGGACCGTGGCCGAGGTGCTGAGCCGATGACGCGCCGTACCGACGTCCCGGTCTACCGCGAGAACCTCTACTCGGTCGTCAACAGCAGGAATCCCTACCCGCACTACCGTCGCCTGCGCGAGCTCGGCCCGGTCGTCTGGCTGCCGAAGCACCACGTCTACGCCATCACCCGGTACGCCGGGTGCAAACGCGTGCTCCTGGACGCGAAGACGTTCATCTCGGGTGACGGCGTCGGCCTGAACCCGATCGTGAACCGGCTCGGCCGCGACACGACCCTCAACAGTGACGGCGAGGACCATGCTCGCCGCCGCAAGCTGGTCGCGCCACGGATGACACCGCGAGCACTTCAGACGATGAAGCAGCAGATCGAGGACATGGCGGACTCGGTGGTCGACGACGCCGTCGTACGCCGTGACATCGACGGCGTCGCCGACCTGGCGCAGGCGCTCCCGTTGGGCATCGTCCCGGACCTGGTCGGCTGGCCCCCGGACCAACGTGAGCACCTGCTTCGCTGGGCCGCTGCGACGTTCGACTCGCTCGGGCCGCTGAACTCAACCGCGCTCCGCACGATGAGATCCAGCATCGGGATGACGCGTTTCGCCAAGAAGGTTGCCCGCACCGGCAACGTCCTGCCCGGCAGCCTGGGGGAGGAGGCGTTGCGTGCAGCACGCGACGGCACCATCAGCGACAGGGAAGGCGTCGCCCTGATGATCGACTACCTGGCCCCATCACTGGACACCACCATCAGCGGCATCGCCAGTGCCCTGCACCTGCTCGCGACCCATCCCGACCAGTGGGAGGCCCTGCGAGCGGACCCGTCGCTGATCCCGAACGCTGCGAACGAGGCGCTCCGGTTCGAGGCACCGATCCGCGCGTTCACCCGTCGCGTCGTCTCCGACGCCGAGGTCGACGGCACCACCATCCCGCGCGGGTCCCGGGTCCTGGTCCTCTACGCCTCGGCCAACCGCGACGAGCTGATCTGGGAGAACCCGGACGTCTTCGACATCCACCGCGACGCCTCTGCGCAACTGGCATTCGGCCGCGGCTCTCACTCCTGCGCCGGCCAGGGCCTGGCACGACTCGAGACCGAAACCCTCTTGTCCAGCCTGGTCGCGAAAGTCGCGCGCATCGAACCGAACGGCGAACCGGAGTGGGCCCGCAACAACCTGATCCGCTGCCACCGCACCTTGCCGCTGCGGCTGCACGCAATCTGACACTCGGCGACTACGTTGACCCGCATGCAGGTGAGATTTGAGCGCACCGGGCAACGTCGGTATGCGGTCGCCGTACTCCGCAGCCTGCACGGTGACCTCCGCATGGACCCGGCGCCCGGCTACTCCGAGCTGATTCCTCATGACCTCGTGCACCTGGTGGTCGAGGAGGAGTTCGGACTACGCGACGGGATCTTCGGCCAGCTCGCCGCTGGCGGCAACGCCGGGACATTCGTACCGACCGAGGAGCTCCGAACCAAGGCGTGGGCGCGCCAGGTCGAGCGACGCAACAGGTCCACCGGAACTGACATGGGGCGATCAGAAGCCCTTGCTGCCCAGGTCTATCCGCGCTGGCTGCGGCGCAGCGGCCACCTGCCCGGCAGCCACTACGTGCTCCAGGACCCTCCGCCGACCGACCTCAGCGACACGGACCTCGACCGGGCGATGAAGCGCATCGACGTACTGTCCGACCAGTGGCGTGCAGTCGACGTCGGCGGGTCGATGTCGGTCCAGTGGCCCTGGCCGGAGCGCGCCTGAGGGATTCAGACGCCGCGCGCGGCCCTTCTGCATGGGCCCATGGCCATTTCACGGCGGGCGCACAACTGTGGGCGACAACGACGCTCAGAGCTCGACGTACACGTCGTCGTTCTCGACGATGACGTCGTAGGTCGTCAATGGAGATGGCTTCTTGCCCAGTGCGATCAGCTTGCGCGACCAGCGGGGCATGTCCTTACCAGCGAAGCCGGGCGCCCAGTCGAGGTTGTCGCCCGATGCGAGGTCGAAGCGGGAGTTGTGCCACGGGCAGACGACCTGGCCGTCGGCGTACCTCAGACCTCCAGGCCCCTTGGTGAGGGAGAGGCCCAGGTGCGGACAGCGGTTGCGTGCTGCGCACAACGAGTCCCCGGCGAGACCAACCACGATGGACGTGCCGGCGGCGTCCGCGGAGTGCAGCTTCCCGTCGGAGAAGTCCGCGACGCTACCGACCCTGATTCGACCTGACATGTCACATCTCCTCGTTCCGGTTTCTGGCTCCGTTCTACCAGCGCGCTGTCGTCGGCGTCACTGTCGCTTGCCGTGCCAACGCACTGTCCAACTGACTACGGGTCAGGCGGTTGGGGCGCAATGGCGCTCGTCCCGGAACTACCGCCCCGTCGTTGCTGACCGGCCGTCTCGTCGCGAAGAGACCAACCTCGCGCGGAAGGCCTGCGGAGCAGAGGGCACACCCGAGAGACCCGCAGCCATGCGACGATTCGCCATGCGAAAGTTCATCGGCGCCGCGGCCGTGTTGTTCACCATGGCTGGTTGCTCGTCCGGTACGCCGGAGACGACGGAGTCCAGAGCGAGCCCGTCCGGCAAGCCGTCATCTGCAGGGTCAACGCCGACGTCAACACCAAGCGGCGATCCGGCATCATCACGGGTAGATGCTTGCGAGCTCCTGTCGGCGGAACAGCTTGTCGATCTCGCGGGCCGACCCGTCGGGAAAGGGCAGCCTGTGCTCGTGGGCGGACTGCCCGTGTGCCAGTGGCCGGCTGGCGATGGTGTCTTTGTGCAGGCCGGTTCCCTTTCGTCTTCAGACTGGGTGCAAGGACTGCCACAACTAATGCAAATGATGGAGGACTCGGGTCTGGTCGAGGACGCGGACGGCAAGCGGAAGTTTCAGCGCTTGCGCGACCTCGTTGAGCCAGGAGTCTCGATGAGTCCTACCGAGGCCTGTCAGGTCTTCTCCGCAATGCTCGAGGTGCAAGGTCAACCCCCGGGAACCCAGTCGATACTCAACGTGTTTCCGCACGCGGAAAATGCAAAGGCGATGAGCGGCCAGATCTGCAGTGCCGGCCGATTCACGACGGTCACGTTGGCCAATGACGACGGGTTGGCGCCGCCCCTGCCGGGTGAGCAGGTGCAGCACGCTCTGGAGCTGGCGCATCGTCGGAGCCTGAGCTGACTCCCTCCCTCAGCCGCGCCTGGCCTGTCACTGCGATGCAAGGCCATCGGTCGGCAGGGACCAACGCGGCGGACTGACGCATCGTGGAGGCCGTCCGTCGGCCTGAACGTGGTCGTCCAGGCCGGGGATCCCCTCATGCCATGATTCGCGCCATGCGCCTTGCGATTGCTGCCAGCTTCGTCGTTCTAGTCGCTGGCTGTTCCTCAGGTGAGCACGACCAGGATCATCCGAGCACCCGAGTTCCTGGGACGTCGCAACAGTCTTCCGCTTCGCCGCTCGACAACACCACGGTCGACCCCGTAGACGCCGAGGTCACCAGGTACCGCGCCGAGTTTGTCGAGGTCAGCGGTCTTCTCGTCGGCGACGATGTACGCATCGCCGGAGTCAAAGTCGGTGGCGTCGAGAAGATCGCAATCGAGGGGGACCAGGCCATCGTCACGTTCTGGGTGCCCCAGGAACAGAAGCTGACCGAGACCACCGGCCTCATCCTGCGCTACCAGAACCTCAGCGGTCAGCGCTACCTCGCACTGGTGCCGGGGAGCAAGGACTCGGCGATCCAGGCAGCAGACTCGCTGATCCCGTTCGCCCGGACCAGCGCCGGGTTCGACCTGACCGCTCTCCTCAACGGGTTTCGGCCCCTCTTCGCCGTCCTCACGCCTGCCGACGTCAACGCCCTCGCTGAATCCCTCATCAAGGTCCTGCAAGGGGAAGGGGGCACCGTCGCGCAACTTCTCCAAGAGATCACCGAGCTGGCCAATGACCTCCCTGACCGCAACCAGGTCTTCCACCAGGTGGCAGTGAACCTCATCCCCCTGTTGGAGGAGCTCTCCGGAAACGGAGAGCAGTTCCAGAGCACCGTCCACCGCCTCGCGCGACTCACCACAGGCCTCGAAAAGTAAGGCACACCACCGGGCGGTCAATCGACAGCTGCGAACGCCTCGGCCGCACCAACCACCTCGTGACGGCGCTTCGTTCTGCTCTGGCCCGCGACGTCGCGGCGCCGCCTGGCCGTGCGAACGGCTGCTTCAATCGGGTCTGACAGCTACGGTCGAAGCATGAGAGCGCGACGGTCCTACCCACCCCGCCCTCCGTGGCGGGTGTTGGTCACGGATCGGAGCCACGATGGCTCACTCACCTCATCGGCAGAACAAGGGTTGTCCGCTCTGCAAGCCTCACAAGAACCGGCGCGCTGGCCGCGCTGTTCGTGAACCCTGGGCTGTCCTTCGCAAGGTCGGCAAGCGTCGGCGCGTCCGTCGGGGCGACCTCGGCGACAGTGATGACAGTTAGCGCAGCCCCGACGCGGCGGAATGCCGCACCGGGTATTGCGGTCCTGGATCCCTCGCGTGACGGCCACTTCCCTCGCCAAGGCTCACGGAGGTGCGCATCGTCGAAGGCGTCCGCGGGATGCGGCGCCTCGGAGTGGCGCAGCACCCACTGTCGCGAGGCGACAGGCAGTAACGTCGGACCATGGCTGAGGAGTCAATCCTTGACGGGCTCGACCCGTTCGACCTGCTCGATCGTGAGGCTGACCGGGTCCACTCCCTATTCACCAGCGAGCCCGACTGGTCTCGGTCGAGCCGCTGCGCGGGCTGGACTGTGCGGGACATGCTGGGGCATCTCATGGGCTTGGAGGACTACACGCGGGCCAACCTCGACAACGGCGTCGGCGACCTGTTCCGTGCGGCCGAACAGGCCGGTGCAGTGGACGTCGTGGCCTTCAACGACTGGCAGCTCCGGTCGTACGCCGACGTGCCGACCGACGAACTGGTGGGCGAATGGCGTGAGGCCCAGGTGGCCAATCGTCAAGAGTTGCGGGCGCGAGGGCGCCAGGGGTCAGTGGACACCAGCGTCGGTGAGTACCCGTCGTGGCTGCAAACCTTCCACTTCGCAGTGGAGTACGCCACCCACGGCGACGACATCTACGTCGTCGTACCGGAGGAGGATCGCCGCGAGCGGAGCGCTTGGAGGGTCGTGTTCGGACGGTTCGTGCTTGAGGAGCTCGAGCGGCCGATCACCGTGACGCCCCGCGACGACCTGGTCGTGGTGGAGAGCGAGGTCGGACGAACCGAACTGTCGCCCGAGGACTTCATCGAGGCGACTGTCGGGCGCCTCCCGGACGCCCACTGGCTGGATGGCAGGCTCAGGAAGCTCCTGGCTACCGTCCCGTAGTGGCGACATGACGCGCACCCTTCGCGCGGCAACATCGGATGGCCGCCATGGCGAACGCTAGGAGCCTGCGACCAGGTAGGAGTTGACCAACCCGTCGGCGTCGGTCGACGCCTCCAGTTCGTCGAACCTGGAGTCGAACTCGTTGAGTACTTCGTCGAGGTCGCGGTCATCGAGAAGGTCCGCCCGTGCATCCGCGTCAACAGGGTAGTTCGGCCCGAGAGTCTGCATTGCTTCTCTCAGTAGCCGGGCCCACGCATCTCCGAGAACATCCGGGAGGGCGGCAAGAGCGACCGATGCTGTATCTCCACCCCAGTACCGGAAGTAGGAATCGAATCCGCCGGAGTTGACCTCCTGGCGCAGGTCGCAGATCGCAAAGACCTTCTGCATGGTGGCGCTTAGTGAGGAACGGTCGCCTTCTCCGAAATCTGCGTAGGCGCCCCACGCGTCGCCAGCGGGCATGGGCGAGATGCTAACGACGGCCGTCGGTTCCGGTTCACGCACCGAGCCCGATGCAGCGGTGGCACTTGGTCCCGCTCCAGGCTTGTCATTAGCCGTACAAGCCGTTGCCGCGAGGGCAGTGGTCAGTAGCAGGGCCGCAAAAGTTCGCACCCGACGAGCCAAGCACAGACTGTTCCCGCCCCATGCGACTCTCGGCAGAGGGGACACATCTTGCGCGCCGACTGGCGGCGGATGACGCACCTTCTCTCACCCGTCGGACATGGTGCGTCGGCCTGCTCCTCAGTCGAGCTCGAGCTTGAGCAGCGCGTTCTCAACGACCTCGGTGAGTGCAGGGTGGATCCAGTACTGCCCGCGTGCCATGTCCCGGGCTCCGAGGCCGAAGCTCATGGCCTGGATCAGCGGCTGGATCAGGGTCGCGGCCTGCTCGCCGATGATGTGTGCGCCGATCAATTGGCCTGATGTCGGGTCGGCAAGAACCTTGCAGAGGCTGGTGGTGTCGTCCATTGCCCAGCCGTACGCCGTCCCGCCGTACTCCTGAACAGCAGTGACGAAGGGACGACCGCTCGCAATCGCCTGCTCCTCGGTGAGCCCGACACTGGCGACCTGCGGATGTGTGAAGACCGCGGCGGGCACAAAGCGGTGATCCGATTCCACGAGATCGTCGGGGTGTGCGAGGTTGTGCGCGACAACCCGCGCTTCGTGATTGGCCACGTGTTTGAGCTGGTGCGCGGAACTCGCATCGCCCAGTGACCACACCTGAGATGCAGTGGTTCGACCACAGGCATCGACGATCACGCGGCCATCGGGGTGGACCTCGATACCGGCGGCGGACAGATTCAGACAGTCGGAATTCGGTGTGCGTCCTGTGGCCACGAGCAAGAGGTCCGCCTCCACGACCGAGCCGTCGTCCAGTCTGAGTCGCACGGTGCCCTCGCAGGATTCCAAGGACTCAACCCGCGTCTCGGTCCGGACATCCCAGCGCTGCCGAGCGATCTCGGTGAACCGCTGGGCGATCTCCCCGTCGAGATGGCGTAACAAGGGGGCGCTGCGGGCGAGCACGGTCGTGTGGACGTCGAAGGCGGAGAAAATATGGGCAAACTCGGCCGCGATGTAACCGCCGCCCAGAATCACGATCCGCTCAGGCAGTTCATCGATTCGCATGATCGTGTCGGACGTATGGAAGGGGACGCCCGATGCGGTCACCACGTCGGGGACGGTCGGACGCGATCCCGTCGCCACGACGATGCGGTCGGCGGTGATCGTCTCGCCGGTCGAGAGCAGGAGCTCGGTGGGGCCGACGAACTCTGCATGTGCCTCGTAGAGGGTGGTGTTCGGTTCGCCGTGCGCTCGGTAGTCGCGGCCACCGGCAGCGATGGAGTCGATCCTCCCGAACACACGGTCCCGGATGTCGGTCCAGCGCACCTGGTCGATGGTGCCGTCGACGCCCAGATGGCCGGCGTTCTTGACTGACTCGGCCAGGTCAGCGGGGTACACGTACATCTTCGTCGGAATGCAGCCGACGTTCAGGCAGGTGCCGCCGAACGTCGATTCCTCGATGATGGCGATCTGCCACTCGGCGAATTCGGGACCGATCAGAGAATTGCCCGAACCCGATCCGATGATGGCCAAGTCATAGTGAGTCACTGTCGCGACCCTAGCCATACGGCTCCATCGTGACGATCACTTCGACCGCTGGAACACCGTCCGCACTCCACGAGTCCGTCATTCTGGGCGCCGTGTCACGGTGGATTGATGCACCTGCGCGACTACCCGGCTCGCGGCAGAATCGGGCGAATCGTCTGAGCGCACCAGACCGTGATCGGTGCTCGGTGTGTGGGCGACGTGAGCGAGGATGTCGCCATGCACGACGACAGCCCGCCGCCACGTCCAGCGTGGTTCGATGACCTGCTGGTGGAGGTGGGCCGTGCTTTCGACCGCACTGGCGCGGGAACACCAGGGTGGCCAGACCCTCACCGGGATCGGGATCCGTTGGAGGACGAGTACTCCCGCTGCCTGGATCCAGGCAAGTACCAGATCCTTCATGCCCGGATCGATGCCTGGAGCGAGGTCTTGGCGTCTCGCGCCATCGCGACCGCAGACAGCATCTCGCCGACCTCGTGGACTGGCGCGGTGCGCGGACCTGATCAGATGCGACGAGTACGTCGGCTGGCGCCGACCCGCGCCGGTGCCCTCAGCGTGCTTCTCAGCGAGACCATCGTCGCCGGAGATCCGTTCGGGATCGACGTCGGCGTTTCAGGCTCGGATGAGACGTCGGTGGTGCTGCTCGACACCGTTCCGGACTGCGGATGCGACGCCTGCGACTCGGGATCCGAAGACCTTCTCGCCGTGCTCGACGGCTGGATCCTCGCCGTCGCACGAGGCGGCGTCGTCCATGCACGGTCGGCGTCAGAATCGGTCAGCCGGACAGTGGACGGCTGGGTAGGGTCGGGCGCCGGAACGGAGATCGAGCGGTGGCTGAACGATCCCATGCCCACCGCGCCCGAGGTCCGACGATGGGTCGGCGAACCGTGGGTCTAGCCCGACGTCGGCATGGCCCGCGGGTCCGACCTCTGCAGACGCGGCGGACTGACGCAAGAGAACTGGGCCAGTCTCGGCGGTCGAGAAGATCGGCTCGACCGCGTCTACCCTGCGTCCATGGGCATCTTTCGGCGCAAGCCGGTACTCACCGACGACCAGCGTCGGGAACTCCGACTGACCGCCACGGAATGGATCGCGCCGGGCTTTCGTCCGAGGACCGGTCTTGCTGAGGAACTCGTCGACTATCACGACGACATCGAAGTGCCTCACGACGTTCTTCTGAGCGCCGCTTCTGAAGTGGTCGAGGAGGTCTGGTGCGCCAGGTTGGCCGATGAGGAGGACTGGCCGGACACCGGGGACTTTGGTCGGCTTGAGCGCGCGTTCTGGAGTCTTGCGAGCCAGGGAGTGCTCGCTCGGATGGACTTCTCATGTTGTGGGACCTGCGGCATGGCTGAGATCGATGATGAAAGAACGCCGCTGGGCGGAGTTGTTGACGGTGACTATCCCTACAAGGAATGGGCATACACGTTCTTCCACCAGCAAGATTCCGAACGCCTTGTGGATTCAGATGCTGTCCTCTTCCTGGCGTACAGCGCGTTCAGGCCGGCCGCGGGCCTGGATCCGGAACTGATGGCGCGGGCCAAGGAGGGCGACGAGGAGGCGCGTCGGCAGGTCTCCACCATCACCGACACGACGGTCGGTGAGTTGGTTCGCGATGCGCTCGTTGCCGAAGGGCTCGCTGTGACCTGGAACGGGTCTAGCGCTCAGCGGATAGCCGTCAACATGCCGGAGTGGCGAAAGCCGTTGCCGCGCGGTTGAGTTCTCAGCAAACGCGGTGGAGTGAGGCAACCATCGGTCCGCTGTGCGCGATTCCGTCCCGCCCATTCACAGGCGGGTACGGAAGTTGCCGAGGACCTGCCGGTTCTCCAGGTCGGCCACAACGATCCGGCCGGACAGGTCCCAGACGGCCACGAGATCGTGGTGACTGCGGAAGCTGGCCGTCACGGAGTCGGGAAAATGGACGGTCAGGTCCGCATCACGACTGGAGACGGGGGAGATCGCGACACGGGTGCCGTCCGCTCCGCTTGAGGTCACGGCGTGGCGTACGCCGTCGGTGGTCAGCTGCAGGAAGGACCCGGGTTCCCATGCGATCCGCCGTACCTGCGGCCCTCCTCGGTCGGTGACGAGGGTGTACGAACCCGCTGGGTGCTCGTTGGTCTCGAGCTGCACGATGCCGCCGGTGGTGAGGCGGACCTGACCGTCGAGCCAGTCGAGGTGGCCGCGACTTCGCAGGCCGAGCGACGGCAGGTCCCAATGCCAGACCTCCAGCCATTCCATCGGTCGAAGGTCCGAAGCGGGGTGTCGTACGACGGCAGAGAGCTTGCCCGGCCCGCGGGCGAGGTCAACGACAGCGGCCTCGTCGGTCACCTCGCGCCACAGGCTCCGGACCGAGGTCGCCCGGACGTCGAGGAAGTTGATGGTCCCTGCCTCATCGACGACCGTCAGCGTCGCGCCGTCGTACGACGAAGCGAGGCGGGTTGCCCGGATCGGCAGCCAGGCGCGCACCTGTCGGGTGGTCAGGTCCAGCGTGTGCAGGTCCCAACCGCCGTCGCCGATGTCGTTGGCCAGGAGAGCCGTGCCGCCGTGGTCCGCCATGACGATCCGCTCCGTGGGGCGATCCCACTGTGCTCGCGTACGACCGTCCGGCGTGAGGAGCCGGACCCCGTGGCTTCCCAGAGCAACCAGCAGCGTGCCGCCCGGCAGCGGTACGACGTCATGGACAGCGAGCTGCCCGACCCCTTCGACGGCGTTGATCTCGAACGGCGCGCCGGCCGTCCGTGACGCGCGGCGATGCCAGGCGAAGCTGGGTAGGTCGGCTCGAAGAACGGGGTCGGCCCGGTGAATGAGCGCGTTGACGATGCGACGCGTCGACGTCTCGTCACCGGGGGACTGGGCAGTCGGGTCCAGCAGTTGCCGTAGTGCGACGCTCGCGAGTTCGCGGTCGGCGGCAGGGTCGGCGCTGGGGAGCTCGGAAAAGGCGCGGAGGAACCGTGAACGCCCAGCGGCAAGAGCCGGATCCGTCGTGCTCATCAGTGCTCGCGCGGCTGTACGCGCAGTGTCGTTGGTCGCCAGCGCCAGTTGGAAGGCGAAGAGATGCGCGGCTGTCGGACCGCCCAGGGACATGCCCTTGGCGATGTTGGTGATCGACGTGGCGCGTCGGTCTGCATCGGGCCAGATGGCTTCGACGGCGCCGAGGTAGTCGCCGGACCGGCCCAGGTCATCGCTCCAGGCCACGCGCAGCTCGCCAGCGGCCGCGGGGTCGACGTTCTCGAGATGCTTGATCGCCATGGCGTAGGCGCCCCGGGCGCGCGCAACCTCGAGTGCCCGATCACGACGCCCGGCTCGCCACCACAGTCGTACGACGAGGTCGGCCTGGAGCTTGCGTCCTTCGGCCAGTTCGGCGGCGAGCGAGTACTTCTGATGGCGCTCCAACATCGCCACCGCGCCGATCAGGTTGCCCATCAGGTCGACCAGGACGAACGCGGCCTCTTCGAAGCGTCCCTGCTTCTCCAGCTCGTCGGCAGCCTGGCGGTAGACGGTCTGCAAGTGTTGATGGACCGTCGGACCCCACGGAATGCTCCCTCCGCCCCCAGACATCTGATTGCTCGGACCACGCACGGCATCGCGCCGCTTGGGAAGCCGCAGGGAGAGGAAGCCGGGCTGGCTCCCGCCGAGTGCGATGGCGTCGCGCAACGCCTCACCGAACCTCTTGCGTTCGAAGGCCTTGGTCAGCGATTGCAGGTACCGCTCGTGCTTGCGTCGGATCATCGGTGCTGCCGGGCTGCGCATCAGGCTGCGAGCCAGCAGGCCGCTCCGTTGCCGCGCTGCTCCGCCCGATCCACCGCGTCGTCGCCGGGCACCGTCGCGGGTGAGCTCTCCGATCACGGCTTCGGCCTTGCTGCTGCGCGCACCGAGCTTGGCGACCGATCGGAGGTCGACCGCCGGGGGCTGCGACATGCGCGGCACGGTACGTGGAGCGGGGGTTGGTGCCTGTACGGGCGCCAGGACGTGGAAGGTCAGCTGGCTGAGGTCGACCCAGCCGGATGGCTCGACGACGTGGAGATCGTTGAGGTCGTGAGTCACGGGCCGGCCGCCCTCGAGGACGCAGAGCTTGCCGGTCGATGGGATGTCGACGTCGGCCGACGCGTACCCGCCCTCGCGTGCGACCACCGGCAACCCGGGAGCGAGCTCGCACCTCAGTTCGACAACATTCGGGAGCGACAAGAACATGCGGTCAGTACCGAGCTCCCGCAAGACCGCACCGGATTGCCACCAGGCGAGGACGCGCTTCTGGGCTTCAGCAGTCCCGATGAGCGCAACGTCGATCACGAATCCGGCCGCCGTGACGGTGCCGCGGTACGGCGGCCCGAGGCGGTTCACGCTTCGCTCCGGATGACCTGGTGCAGCTCGCCGGTGAGCAGATTCCCGATCTCGACCAAGTCATCGGCTCGTTGCACAGCCACCATCGGCAGCGACGGATGGATGGTCGGCCTGCCGGTTCCCCCCGACCACCGGGTCAACGTCCTCACTCCCTGTGCCCCGACCAGACGAACGATCAGCCCGGCGGGGGAGAGCGTCACCAGCTTGGGCTGCTCTTCGTCCACCACCAGCGCCAGGACCTCGCACCCCTGCTCGACCACGATCACGTCGGACGGTCGTCGGTGGATGAAGGTGCGCCAGTGCACGCGGTCCTCCGAGACCGCCACACTTCGGTCGGTTCCGAGTACGACGACGGTCGATGCGCTGGTGTCGGGGATCAGGTTCCAGTCCGCTCGGACGCCGACGCTGCCTGCACCGCCGACGACCGTGGCCATCCTTGGTTGGTCGATGTTGGTGCCCGGCGCGATGGCGACTGCGTCGACGGGTTCGCAGGAGTGTTGCGACAACCGCCACCACGCGTCCTTGAACCCGAAGATCAGGTCGCTGCCAGCGAAGTGGACCGGCGGCAGCCTCGTGTCGGTTTCGGACTCGATCTCGGCTGCGCTGACGCCGAGGAGCGCCACGGGGTGAACGAACTCGGTCACGCGGCCGAGGGGCTTGCCGATCACTCGCACGCGCAGCTCGCCGTCCTCCAGCACGACCACGACCAGGCGCTTGCCGAGTGCCGACCCGGCCAGGACAGTCCCGGAGAAGCTGTGGCGTCGGATCCGCGGCGACCGGCCGGCGTGCTCGGAGACGACGGCCGTGACCACTTCTCTGCTGCCCCTGCCGCGCAGGAGCAGGCGACGCGCGTGGCTGTTGAAGGTCGGCCCACGGAGGTCGACGAGTCCGTCGACGCGCGATGCGTCGGGAGCGGTCCGCAGTGCTGAGCCGCGGAGCGCGCGGACCGCGACCTCGGCTGCAGGCAGCGCGAGCTCCATCCGGTCACCGTCGAGGTTGATGCTGAGCTCCTGCACCCCGGTGGGCCCCCACGCACCTTCGGCGATCGTCAACACCCGCCGCTGGTCCTTGAGGTCAGCGGCCAGCCCGTCGCTTGCGAGCACCCAGGCCTCGTCAGCGGCCTCGACGTCCTCGAGACGCTGATCGAGGGCCGCCCGCTCAACGGGCGCGGTGGATCGCTGCGTCAGCCAGGCGGCCAGCAGTTGGGCCAAGTCGCCCTCGATCCAATGGTCCGCAGGTTCGCCGAGCACGCCGATCCGAAGTTCTGCACCCCGAGCTCGGGCTCGCCGATGCAGCACGATCAGGGCTGCGAGCTGCGCCAACCGGGGCGCGCCGAGCTGGTCGGGTCCGTTGTCCACCAGGACCACTGCACGGCCGCGCGGTTGCGGCCGGATGTAGGCCGGCGCGAGGTACATCAGCTCGTTCTCCGAGGCCCGTCGCAAGAACTCGAGAGGTAGTTCTGCGGCAAGCATCCATTCGGAGATCAGGATGCGCTCCGGGGTGCCCCGGTTGGAGATCTCCGCATAGCCGTCGAGCGGACCGCTGTCACCCTGACCCGCATCGCGACGATGGATCAGGTCGTCGAGACCGTGCAACAACGGAAGCAGTCCGAAGAGGAACTCGGGGTGCAGCGCGTTGAAGGCATCCGCCCAGGGCTCGAGGCCGGGCGGCAACTGGGTCTGGGACGTCATTGCAGCTCGACCAGCATCTGCAGGTCGGCGACTCGTGCTGGTGCGGGGCCGATCAGAACATCGTGACCGATCAGCACGATCACCTCGCGGATCGGTCCGGGCTCCGGCTGTACGGCGCGCCGTACGACACCTGGCGGCGGACTGCATCGCAGCGTCGTCGGCAGGTGCAGCCCGTCCTCCAGGCCGACGTAGACGACACCGTCGACCCACGGCAGGCAG
>NZ_JBMCZA010000178.1:8479-12527 GCF_048654705.1 Nocardioides sp. CPCC 206348 | reverse complement strand
CCGCGGCAAGCCCCTGGCTGATCGGACTCGGGACCACTACCTCGATCTGCTCGAGCGGTTCATCTTGCCGAGGTTCGGAGACACTCCGCTGCCCAAGATCACCCCCGAGGCTGTCGCGGTCTGGTTCGACACTGTCGCTCCCGAGACGCCGACCTACAGGGCGCACGCCTACGGCCTTCTCCGCTCGATCATGGCGACGGCGGCCGACCCGACGAAGAACAACGGTCGCCCGCTCGTGCCGTTCAACCCATGCGGGATCGTTGGGGGAGGTTCGGCCGGTCGTGCCACCAGGACGGATCCGGCGACGGCCGAGGAAGTTGCCACGATCGTTGGCGCGATGCCCGAGCGGCATCGGCTCATGGTGCTGCTTGCCGACGGCTGCGGGCTCCGATATGGCGAGCTCGCTGAGTTGCGCAGGTCGGACGTGAAGATGCCGGCTAAGAACGCGAAGCCAGGTACGACGGCGATCCTGAAGGTGCGCAGGGGAGTGGTCCGCTCGAAGTCCGCTGGCGTCGTCGCCAAGGCGCCGAAGTCCGAGGCTGGGCGGCGAGACGTTCCCGTGCCGCCCCACCTCCTGCCGGCGTTGCGTGAGCACCAGCTCAAGCACACCGCGCCCGGCGCCGACGGTCTCCTGTTCCCGGGCCGCACCGGCGAGCACCTGGCGCCCTCGGCGTTCTATGGGCGTGCGAGCAAGGAGCTTCGTGGCAAGGACCCCACGAAGGGATGGGGCTGGTACGAGGCGCGTCAGGTCGCTGGCAGACCTGACCTCCGCTTCCATGACCTACGCCATGGAGCGCTGACCGAGGCAGCCCGGAATGGCGCGACCCTGGCCGAACTGATGGCCCTCGGCGGACACTCGACGAGCCAGGCGGCGATGCGGTACCAGGCCGCGGCCTCGAGCCGGCTCGAGGATCTGGCGCGCAAGAGATCCGAGGCAGCCGGCTGGACGGCGGAGGTGGGGGAATGAACTCATCCAACTGGGACTACAAGGTGCCAAGGCTCGCAGGATCGGGCTTCAAGAGCAACGTCGTTACCGATCTTGATCACCCGACGATCGGCGTCTATTGCGAAGGAATCGAGGGGGCTCGGCACGACCTGTTTCTGGTCGGATCGTTCTCGGTATCCGGCGCAGTGTTGGAGCAGAATGGAACGGTGCACTGGGGCTGGAACGCCAGCTATGTCACGGGCGATGGCTACGTCATCTACCTGCGTCGACAGGCTGGCGCTCACGCGCCCACCTACTTGGTTGACGACCAGGTTTGGGATGCGGACGCTGAGCGCAAGAAGTTGCTGGCGCTAGGTGACGATCTCTTTGGCAAGGCACACGCGGACCAGAGCGCTCGTATGGATCACGCGAACGAGGTCATGCGGTCAATGCCGAACCTTCTCTGTCGCGCTCACATCACTCACGGCAAGCGGTGCAGGATGAAGACAGACGCCCGCAACGAGCGTGTGCAAGACGTCCTGACCTGGCTCTGGCAGCAGGGATTCAGGGAGGTGTCGCTCGAGTCGATCGGTCTCGCCTACAGGAGTGTGGCATCCCACATCCCGGCCGACGAATGAAGTAGAGTCCTAGTTAGTCCATCTGTGCCACTGATTTGTGTGGCCATGTGACTTCAGCCCCTCCAACGCGGGATCGCTTTCACGCGCCCCAAGGAGGGGTCCCCGCATGGCGAAGAACGCCACGACACTCGCTCGCCGGTTGGTGAGTATCCAGCAAGCCGCTGACTACGCAGCGGTCAATCCCAAAACGATTCGGCGGCGAATCGCCGCGGGCGACCTGACGGGCTACCGGTTTGGCAGCCGGCTTCTGAGAGTCGACCTCAACGAGCTCGACGAACTGCTCCGTCCCATCCCGTCCGCGAAGGCCGGGTGACCGTCGATGAGTTCAATCAACCACAGAGGGCGCCCCGCCCTCGGAACGCCCTCGCAGATGTTGATCGCCACCAACGTCTCCATTGTAAGCCCGGTCGACGGTCATATCCGGTGTACGCGCTGCGGTGCTGCGCTGTCCGCTGGCGAGTCGATTCGGCTCGAGCTCGGTCCGGTCTGCCGGCGCTTGATCGCTGATCTCGGGGCGGTGGCCTGATGACGGCGTCCACGAAGCCACTGCGGATCATCGGCCGCGACGGGAAGTCGTATCCGCCTCGCTGGCTTCCGAGCAAGGATCGCGACTGGATGCATGGGCGCTGTCACTGGCTCAAGCACGTTGAGCACCTGTCAATCCGCCAGATTCGTGATCACCTGCTCTACAACCACCGCATCCAGCGGTCTGCCGGGTCGATCTCGTCGTACCTGTCGGAGCCCTGCACTGCGTGTTCAGGTGGCCAAGATGGAACACCTGAGCACTCGGTAGTCGGCGGTGACCGATGATCACCGGATCGATCTACGTCCGCATGCCTGACGACAACACACTCGTGCAGGACTTTGACGGCGCCGCCCTGGCGATTCTGGACCAGTGCCCCGACGGCGTCCGCGTGGTCGTCGACATTCATCGTCGCGAGTACTTCACATCGAGCGTCCCAACGCTTCTGCATCGCCACGGCGAGCGGCTGCACATCGAGATCACCGGCGTCGACCGCGAGGTTGTTACACGGGTGATTCGTGCGGGCCGTGCTGGCTCCTGGGGCGTGGTCGCATGAGTACGCGCAACAGGGTCACGGTCACTCTTGACGGCCGCGTTGCTGTCGTCCGTGGGTGGCGAGCTGCTGACCTCATCAAGGAGGCCGGCGGCAAGGCGATCTATGCCGGCTCGGCGGGCGGGTGGATGGTCGACCGACACCGCGTCAGCGACCTGCTGGCATACCTCGAGCAGCGCAACATTGCGGCGACCGTGTCCCGTCACGACGAATCGACCTACCTGCCGCGGAAAGGCGCAGATGCGCCTTTCGTTCCCGATGTCGTCGACGCCGAGATTGTCGAGGACGGTGGTCTCTGGTGAGCGCCGGCGGATTCGGGCAGGACTATCCCGACGTCGACGTGCCACCACCCGACCATCTGGCGGTCATCGAGCCGGTGTTCCGGCGATCGTGGAAGCCGGTCGACCTCAGCGCCGTGTTGGAAGGCTCATGGCGAGCCGCTGAGCCGACCGTGGGCCGCCGATCGGACGGAGTCGGGCTCTTCTACCCCGGCAAGGTCCACACGGTCTCCAGCGAGTCCGAGGGCGGCAAGACGTGGCTGATCCTGGCCGCTGTGCTCGAGGAGCTCCGCGCCGGTAACTCGGTGGTCTACGTCGACTTCGAGGACGACGAGGGCGGGATCGTCGGTCGGCTCCTGACACTGCAGGCCGATCGCCTCGACCTCGCCTCGCGGTTCCACTACGTCAGGCCGATGGATCCGCTCGGTGGCGGTGTCCACCTCGATGATCTCGATGCGTTGATGCGCGACGTTGGCCCGACGCTCGGTGTCGTCGATGGGGTCACCGAAGCGATGACACTGCATGGCCTCGACACCAACTCCAACTCCGATGCTGCGAAGTTCGGTCGGATGCTGCCGCGCCGGCTCGCGGCTGCTGGGGCCGCGAGCGTCAGCCTGGACCACGTCACCAAGTCGACCGAGGGTCGCGGCCGGTACAGCCTGGGCGCGGTCCACAAACTCAACGCCCTCGACGGCGCGGCCTACGTACTGGAGAACCGGAACTCGTTCGGTGTCGGAATCACGGGCCGCTCGACGATCAGGATCGCGAAGGACAGGCCCGGTCAGTTGCGCCGGCACGCCCTGTCCTCGAGCGGTGGCCTGCACTGGTTCGGCGACATGATCCTGACGTCGCATGGCGAGAACTTCGCAGAGATCGAGATCGCTGCACCGATCGACCGGGCGCAGGTCGAGTTCCGCCCCACTCACCTGATGGGTGCGATCTGCGAGGCAATCGAGAAGGCCGGCAAGCCGCTGTCCAGCACGCAGATCGAAACCTTGGTCAAGGGCAAGGCAACCTCCATCCGTACCGCTCGATCGCACCTCGAGATCGAGGGCTACATCTCCGACAAGACCCCGTTCGCATTGCTGAAGCCGTGGGATGGGGGAGACGAAGATGCCTGACTTCCGTCCC
>NZ_JBMCZA010000178.1:8063-8404 GCF_048654705.1 Nocardioides sp. CPCC 206348 | reverse complement strand
GGACGGGGGTACTGACAAGCACTCGCAGTACTGCCGCGTCCCCGTCCCGCGTCCCTGCAGGTCTTGGGGGTGGTGGACGTGGCGCGACAACTGACCCTGCAATCAGCCGATGCGCTGGCGATGTTGCGCGCCCTCATGCGAGACCTGAACGTGCAGACCCGCAACGGGCGCCCGGTTCCTGCCTGGGCTCACCGGGTGTTGCCTGAACTCGCAGGTATCGCCGACAGCCCGATCGATGGTTCCGATACCGGAACCAGTATCGAGACCCTGAAGGGGACGGATTGGCTCCAGATGGTGTCGATCGAGGAAGCGGCCAATCAAGTCGGTCGAAGCCCTGAATA
>NZ_JBMCZA010000178.1:288-7983 GCF_048654705.1 Nocardioides sp. CPCC 206348 | reverse complement strand
GATGGCCGGACTCAACGATCTAGGAGAACGACATGACACGAACCGAACCTCAGACCGAGGCCGACGAAGCTCAGTCCTTGGTTGACACACTCCTCGAGCGGGTGCGGAACGGCGATGACGGCGTCACTCCGGAGGAGATCGACAACGCGCGCAAGTTGGCCGAGTTCGCGCAGCTGCGCATTGAGGCCGCCGAGCGCAAGGCGTGGACACAGGCGGCCGAAGCCGCGGCTGCGAACCAGCTCACCGCTGCCGATGCCCTCAAGGCCGTGGTCGTGGTGACTCCCAAGGAGGTCGCGACGCTTGAACAGAAAGCCGCCAAGGCGTTCGAAGCCCTGATGGCCGCTGTCGATCAGCGATACGTTGCGGCATTCCTCGCTGCTCGCCGGCTCCGGATTGCGAACGAGGAGGCTGCGAAGTACGACCTCCCGAGCTCGATTCAGGCTCACGGCATCGGCTACAACGTGCGTGCTGATCGATTCGACTTCATCAATGAGCGTGGATCGCACGGACATGTGGATTGGGGACACCTGAAGGAACCGAAGCGTTGGGTTGAGGCAGTGATCGGGCCTGCCGGGGTCCAGCTCGAGCGCGGAACCCAGGTGACCAGTGCTCGACGTCCCGAGCGACTGATCGACGCGGATTGAGCCACGCCGAGGGCATGGGAGGTGGTGGACATGGAGGTGACTCCCGTACCACCTCGATCGGCAGTTGTCGTCGTTCCCCAGGCTCTTCGAGAGGTGGTGTTGCGGGCCTTGGTGTCTGACATCCGTCGTCGGCAGCTCGTTGATGGTGGTGCGCCACTCAATCCGCTGATGAGGACCTTTCTCCACGCGCTCAGCAGCGATGCCGTCGACAGCGAGCAGATCACTTCCTCGTGCGGAAGTGCCGTCTCGGAACCTGCAAACGTGGTGATCACAACTCCGCAGATCGCCGAGCGACTCGGGTGCACCACCCGGTGGGCTCGCGAAGTTGCAAGGAGGGTCGGTGGGGTCAAGCAAGGGCGGGACTGGTTGGTCTCGCTTGATGAACTGGATCGCTTCATGAAGCACGGGAGGGGTAGCAACGATGGTCAGCATCAGCGCAGTGCGTAGTGCAATCAGTCGACTGCAGGAGGCGCCAGCGCGCGTTCGTGCGGTGCGCCAGGAGCACGAAGCCCAAGACGTCGAACTGCGCAACAATCCGCAGCTCTCCGACACCTATCGCCGCCAGCTTCGAAAGGAGCTGCACGAGGTCACGATCGCCACGCCGGATCAGGTCGACATGGATCTCAAGAGAATCCAGACGACGCTCACCTCGCCGGCACCGGCCGATACTCGTCCCAGCGTCGACCAACTGCTCGATGAGCAGCGGCAGGCAAAAGCGTGGGGCCGCGCCGAACGGTTGCTGGGAGCAGGTACCTCGCCGCTCGAGGTGGTCAAGGACGCAGAGCAGGCCACAGACCTTGCCACCCTGCGGGCACTTCGCACTGAACTGCCGACCTGGATCGTGGCGACAACGCACGGCGGGGCAACGCACGAGGAGCGAGTCTCTGCCGCCACCTCGGCCAAGCGTCTGGTGGACCTGGCATTGGCGCGCACTCTGCCCGAGGGCATTGAGCGAGCAGCACTGCGCGGGCGTCTGCAGTGGGAGACCCACGCACCCATGGTCGGAGTGGAGATGGAACACGCCCGACGCCTACTCGAAGGCAAGACCGCCGATGGCTTGGGCGTTGCCATCTCGCTCCGCTACATGAGTGCCGACGCACAGGCGCTCGACACCCTGACGGTCTGACATGCCGCATAGGGGGTGGCGGGGGACCCCGAACACGCGTGCGATAGGGAACCGCGGGGGAGGTGTCTCCGAAGTTCTTGACCCAATCAACCTCAACCACGCTTGAGATCGGGAGGTAGCAATGGCAGCCCCACGCAACGCCAGCAAGCCGCGAAGCCGCGCTCATCGCGGCTCCATGGGCAGCCGGCAGGCACTGGTCGACCTGCCCGCTTCGGGCTGCGACCTGCCCGTGCCGGACATGCCCGACGGCCGCGACTGGACCACGACTGAGCGGTCTCGCTGGTCAGAGTTGTGGGCATCGCCCCAAGCAACGCAGTGGGACGAGACGGCCCGCGGGACGGTCGCTGCCCTGCTCATCTTCGAGAGCGCCATCATGACCGGGACTGCGTCCGCGTGGCAGGCCCAGGAGGCGCGCTACGCGGCCGAGTCGTTGGGCCTCACGCCTCGAGCGCTCGGACAACTCGGATGGCGGATCGTCGAGTGAGCGCCCGCCGCCAAGCTCGTGCGGGGCAATCCACCGCGACAGTCGCAGCGTCCAACGGCGTGCCGCGTTGCCTGGCGATCGGGCCGCACGTCGACGTCTGGAGCAATCCGAGTGACCGCCATTCAGTCTTCGACCCCTGGCATCGCTGGAAAGACGTTCGGCGCGCGTGGCTGGCCGCCGCAGGCGTCAGCGTCCGGGATGGGTGGAGCGTTATCCCGTCCGGCGGCCCACGGCTACACCCTGCCGGCACCGCTCGTGAGGTGAGGGAACTTCGAGCCGACGCCATCCGGCTTGCCATGCAGTTTGGGATGCACGGACCGAAGCACGGAGCCGCCAAATGATCGCCGACGCCGAGTACCTCTACAGCCTTCCCGAGCCCGTACAGGCCGAACTGGTGGAGCTCGTGCGTCTCGGTGCCGGCATGTCACAGGACGAGAAGGAAGTCGTGCTGACCCTGCTCGTCAACTACGCCGAGAGCGCCATCCGGCACGCGCTCTTCCAGGAGCAGATGACCCTCGTGCAACTGCTCAACCCAGTGGGCCAGCTGCTCGGCGCCCTCAACGACTGCAACTCACCTGAGACCAACGGAAAGGTGGCCTGACATGGCTGTCCGCAGAGAACGCGTCGTGTTGGAGTTGGAAGATCACTTTTCGACGGGCATGGCGAAGGCGGCGACTGCGGCTGCACTTCTGGACAAGAGCCTGGCTGAACTCGAAGGATCCGCGCTTCGCACGACCAAGACCACACGGGGGACCGAGAGCGAGATCGATGGACTCTCCCGGTCGCTGCGCAGAAACGGTCCAGAGATCGACCGCTTCTCTGGCCGCCTCCGCCTGATGGCCGACACGATGTCGATCCTCGGCCCATCGCTGGCACCCGTTGCTGCGATCGGAGTTCCGACAATCGCGGGCCTCGCGTCCCAGCTCGGCTTCGCCGCTCTCGGCATGACGTCGCTCGTCGCCGCCACGCAGGGTGTCGGTGACGCGCTCAAGGCCGTCAACGACGCCGCCCTTGAGCCGACCGCAAAGAACCTCGACAAGGCCGCCGAAGCGATGCGCAACCTCGGCCCAGAGGCTCGCGAGTTCGTGTCCCACTTCCAGGACATCCGTCCCGCGCTGGCCGACATCAGGCACTCCGCGGCCGCCGGTTGGTTCCCAGGTCTGACTGAGTCACTCGACTCCCTCGAGAGGGTCGCACCGCGGCTGGCATCCATGTTCGAGACCATCGGCCGGACCGGTGGCAGGTTGGTTGCCGACGGCGCTGATGCCTTGGCCGGCCCTGAGTGGACTGAGTTCCTGTCCTTCGTCGAGAACAACGCACCACAGGCACTCGACGACCTCGGCCGCACGGTCGGCAACCTCACGCGGGGGATGGCCGAGCTCTGGATGGCCTTCGACCCCGTCAGTGACGACTTCTCCTCCTGGCTGCTCGAGGCTTCACGAGGTTTCGTTGAGTGGTCCGACAACCTCTCGCAGACCGACGGCTTCCGCGAGTTCGTCGACTACATCCGCACCAACGGCCCCCGTGTCGCCGACGCAATGTCGGCAGTCGGGGAGGCGGTCGTCGACATCGTCGAGGCGATCGCACCCCTCGGTGGCCCATCTCTCAAGATCATCGAGACCTTCGCGACTGCAGTCGGCGCCATCGCCGACTCCGACCTCGGCACACCCATCTTCGCCGCGGTGGCCGCCTATGCCGCCCTCAATCGCGTCATGCAGGTCACCGTGGCCCTGCAGACCCGCATGACGGGCACGAGCGCGATCGGTGCAGGTATGGCGTCCGGCGGCGTCCTTGGCGGGCTCAAGGCAGGCGGGACTGGCCTGACGCGGACGAATCGCGACCTGCGCACTACGGCCATCAACGCCGCCAAGGCAACCTCGGCTGTCGGCGGGCTCGCCCTAGTGATGACCGGCGCGGCCGAATCCACCGGCCTGTCGAACACGGCCTCACTGGCCCTGATGGGCACGATCGCCGGCCCGTGGGGCACTGTGATCGGTGCCGGCGCGGGGGCGATGCTCGACCTTGCCGGCGCCACCGAGTACTACGCGGACGCCCAGGCGCGAGCGAATGATGCCGTCAAGTCGGGCAACATCGAATCACTCATCAAGTCGATCGCTGAGCAGAAGAAGATCCTGTCTGGCGCGCTCGACTCCGACAAGGTGACCGGCTTCGGTGACTTCTTCTCCGACATCGGACGCGGGATCAGCGGCGGAGGAAGCGGTGACGTCAAGGATGCCGCCCGCGCGGAGATCGCGCGCCTCGAGGAGGCCCTGGCGGGCGCCGCTGGAAACGCTGAGGACTTTGCCGACGCGATAGCCCAGATCGAGAAGGACAAGGCAGTGACTGCTTGGGCCAAGGAGACGGCCGCGTCGTTCTCGTCTCTTGCTGCCGACATCGAGAAGCCCGAGCTCTCGCTGAAGGCGCTGAACCAACGCATGCGCGACAACGCCCGCGCTGCCCTGAACATGGGCGACAACATCCGCGCTGCCCTGACGAACGGCGTCAATCCCGAGGCGCTGATGCAGGCATATGAGGATCTGGGGCCTGCCGCCGGTGCGGCATTCGAGGATCTGGCGAACGGTGGCGAGGGCGCGGCGCGCAGGTTCAATGCGGCGTTCGGCAGGTCGACCCACGCCTCTGAGGTTCTCCAGGGCGCACTCACCGATCTGAATCGCGCAGTCGCCGGTCTGCGCGACCCGACGCTGCAGGTTCGGTTCGGAACGGCCCGCGCGGATATCAATGAGTTCAAGGGGATGCTTGCGTCGATTCCGCGGTCCCGTCGTGTCGATCTCTACGTCAACCAGGTCAATTCATACGACAAGCGCAACCAGGTCGGCGGCATCGACGGTGACATCACGACCTCCCGCGCTGTCGGCGGATTCACCGGCCGCGGCGGCAAGTTCGATCCCGCCGGCATCGTGCACCGCGGCGAGGTCGTCATCCCGCAGGAGCTGGTGCGGCGCGACAGCGACCTGCTGTCGTTCCTCTATGGCGACCTCCCCAACATGCGCGAACTCCCTGCGCCACAGGTCAACATGGCTGCCATCGGGGCGGTGGAGGCAAGATGGCGTCCGGTCAGCTTTGAGCGGTCCGCACCTGCGAATAGCGGCATCAGCGCAGCCGACGTCAGTGCTCTGCAGAACGAGCTCAAAATCGCGAACCGGCGCCTCGCTGCGATCGAGGGGACGATCCACGGCGAGCACCACGCCGACCGCAAGTCGATGCGCGCCGGCAGCGGTACCGCCGCTCGCTCCAGGCCGAGGGGCCACATCTAAGTGGAGGACGACGGCATGGATGCCAAGGTGGTCATCGAGAGCCTCGAAGCAATGATCGACCGCGCCCACATGCTGACGCTTGAGGAACAGGCCAGCGGGCCGTTCAATCTCGACCTCGATCCCACGCTGCGCCGGGTGATGGGCGATGTCGCGGGGCTCGCGGTGATCGTGCAGAGACTGGTCGAGGATCTCTATCTCGACCCATGCGACATGGCGTAGGGGGGCACCGCCTCGACGTGGCCTGCCCGACCCCCAACGTGTCGGCGGTCTGCTTCTGCCGTCGGATGATCGCGATCCCGCTTGCTTCAACTGCCTGAGGTCTCGCGGTGGTTGGGATAGCGTTCGGTCACCCCGTCCAGCCAGGGGTGACGGAGGGGATCGGAGTACGCATGAGGATCTGTCATGCGCGCGGGTGGTGTGAGCCTTGGTTCTGATCGCGCAGCCGCCGGGCGTGCGCGCGACGCGGGACGGCGGAACGTGGAAGTTCGCTCGCGGGACCAGCGGCACCAACTTCGTCATGAACGACTTTGCGGCCCTCGAGCGCAGCCTCGGGAAGTACGTGATGGAGATCGTTCGCGCTGAGATCTTCTACAAGATGAAGCGGGCAGAATCCGGCAAGTTGGCTTACGGCGAGGGCCGGGAGTTCGACGTGCAGCAGATGCATGCGGCTCAGGACGTTCTCGAGCTTCGGCTGTCGGACCGCACCGGCGATCGGGGCAACCGGCTGCACATGCGCTTCTTCTTCTCCGAACCACTGCATTTGCCCGGTCTGCTCGTGGGCCTCGGGTTGTTGTGGAAGCGACCAGGCGAGATCGATCTGCCTATGCAGACGCAGTTCGCCAAGCAGGCCGCCGTGAGACTTCAGGAGTATTCGCAACGAGCCGACTACGGATTGTGAGAACCGCCCTGCGGCCGCTTGACGACGCGACTATGATCTAGAAGTTATATAGGCAAGGAGGTTGGGATGGAACTCGAAGCACTGCTCGGTATCGATCCGCGCAACCCTCTGCAGATCCGAGCGAAGCGACTCGTCGAGGAAGACGAGTCCTATCTCGACGCGTTGGTTGCCATGAGAAAGGCGAAGGGCCTGTCTCAGGAAGCCATCGCTGACCGGATGGAGATCTCGCAGGGCGCCGTTGCTCGCATCGAGTCCGGCGAGCGTGACCCGCGCCTTTCGACCCTGCGGCGATACGCGATGGCCGTTGGCGCCGTGTACTCACACGACGTGATGGACGACGAGCCTCGGGTCGTTAAGAGTCCGATCGGTGACCACCGCGCCGCTGAAGATTCTTGGCCGCTTGCCAGTCACAAGGTCTCTGGCCGACGTGGCTGATTCCCGGTTTCAGCCGGGCTGGCCCGACGCGTTCGTCGCTGGTTACACAGTTCTGCGCACACTTCTTGACACGGATCGTCGTCGCGAAGAGGGGGGTCTTGAGTGGCAGATCTCCCCGGGGCTCATCGAGAACAGCGACAGAGCCTCCGCTGAACCGACCCTTGCGATCATCGGGGACCTGACGGCCTGGACCACGAGTGAGTGGGCCGGGGTGAGGGTCTACGCCACGTTGTATCTCCGGGATCAAGCCGCCTTGGGAGATGACGACTGGGGGCTGGCCAATCAGCTGCTAGAGACGCACGCTGGCTGGGTTACCCACGGCCTGTATGACTTCGCGGCTCAAGGCATGCGGACGATGCTCGGCGGAGGGTCGGGAATCCGCGTACCGCGGGTAACGCCCGCCTTCACGCTCGCGTTGGTCGACCCAGCAGATCTGGATGACGTCGTGGATGTTGCGAACGATGACTCGACGCCACTGGACAACGTCGACCCGTGATATGGGCCCATGCCGCGGTGGTTACCTCGGCTCGGGAAAGTTCTCGTTCGTCAGCCCACCCTTGGGCATCTGCAGCTTCGTCCTGCTCTCGCCAGCCCGGTGAGCGTTCCAGGCGCGGATGGTCAGCGCGAGTCCCTCGGTCTCGTTGATCCGGCCGCCGGAGACGCGGAGCTTGATGACGCGGTTGCGCAGGACCGCGATCGGGTCGGTGGCCGGAATCCCGTCGCCGTCTGCGACGCGAAGGAAGAACCACGTCGCCGCGTCGGAGTCGAGTTGCGAGAACAAGAAGTGACACAAGCCGATCACCGACGCCGGTAGACGCTCGCGCGACGCCAGC
>NZ_JBMCZA010000178.1:0-217 GCF_048654705.1 Nocardioides sp. CPCC 206348 | reverse complement strand
TGGCCATCACGTCGTCAGCAAGGTCACGCACGACGACCATCGGGATCGTCACGCCAGTCTGCGCGACAGCGGAGAGGCGGTGCTGGCCGTCTAGGAGTTGGCCGCGGGGTCCGAACTTGATCGTCTCGCCGTTGAGGCGCCAGCGGCCGGCCTCGATGTCTCTGGCGTACCCGTCGACCACGGCTCGGCGGATGTTGCGGTTGTTCGGGTTGCGGCT
>NZ_JBMCZA010000177.1:12178-12273 GCF_048654705.1 Nocardioides sp. CPCC 206348 | reverse complement strand
GGCCACCCGTGGCCGACCAGTACGCCATTGCGGACCTGATGAAGGAGGTGGCGCTCGACTCGTTCCCGGGCGCCACGGACCCCGAGGTGAGCGCC
>NZ_JBMCZA010000177.1:11760-12168 GCF_048654705.1 Nocardioides sp. CPCC 206348 | reverse complement strand
CAGGACGATCCGTCCGCCCGGCGCACCGATCCCCCCACGGACACGGCCACGACGGACGGGCCGACCACCGACGGGCCGACCACCGACGGGCCACCCGTGGCCGACCAGTACGCCATTGCGGACCTGGTGAAGGAGGTGGCGCTCGATTCGTTCCCGGGCGCCACGGACCCCGAGGTGAGCGCTCGGTCCTGGAGCACGGCCGCAGACAACCTGACCGACAACTTTCCGCGCGACCTCGCCGTGGGCGAACGGGCCGAGGCGACGTCGTGGACGGTGCGCACCAGCATCGACGACCGGCGGCTCGACATCCGCGCCGAGCACGAGCCCAGCGACGGAGGGTCGTACTACGACTGGAAGTGCGCGGACCTCCAGTCCCGCGGCGACGTGCTGACGGAGTGCACCGAGGTC
>NZ_JBMCZA010000177.1:6912-11750 GCF_048654705.1 Nocardioides sp. CPCC 206348 | reverse complement strand
ACCGACAACTTTCCGCGCGACCTCGCCGTGGGCGAACGTGACGAGGCGACCTCGTGGACGGTGCGCACCACCGTCGACGACCGGCGGCTCGACATCCGCGCCGAGCACGAGCCCAGCGACGGAGGGTCCTACTACGACTGGAAGTGCGCGGACTTCCAGTCCAGCGGCGACGTGCTGACGGAGTGCACCGAGGTGCCGACGAGCGACGGCCGGACCGCCATCGACTACTGGTACATCAACCGGGCCATCCCCAGTGCCTCCCACAACTTCGTCGTTCCTGCCGACCAGGCGACCGGCCGGGTCGAGGTCTTCGTCGGCGAACGACTCGCCGACCCGCCGGCCGACCTGACGATCGCCGACCTGAAGGAGAAGCTCCAGCTCAGCAGCCGGGCGATGCTCGAGATCGCCGAGGACCCACGACTGCGCCTGCCGCTCCCGGCCACGCTGCCGCCACTGCCCAGCTACGGGTTCTGCATCAACTCCGACCCGCACCCGCCGGAATGCCCCGCGAGCCTGTACTGACCTCGCTCTCAGGACGTCTTCAGGCCCATCGGCCATGATGGTGCCGTGTCCCGCCCTGTCCCGCCTGCTCGCGTGCTCGTCGTCGACGACGACCGCGCGGTGCGTGAGTCGCTGAAGCGCTCCCTCGTCTTCAACGGGTACGACGTCCACCTGGCCGGCGACGGAGCCGAAGCCCTGGCGGGGATCGGTGCGCTCGCGCCGGACGTGGTCGTGATGGACGTGATGATGCCCAAGCTCGACGGCCTCGAGACGACGCGGGCGTTGCGCGCCGCCGGCAACGACGTACCCGTGATCGTGTTGACCGCCCGCGATGCCGTGGGCGACCGGGTCGAGGGGCTCGACGCCGGTGCGGACGACTACCTCACGAAGCCGTTCGCGCTCGAGGAACTGCTGGCCCGGCTGCGCGCGTTGCTGCGCCGGGTCGTCCCCGCCGAGGACGGCGCCGAGGAGGAGGTGCTCTCGTTTGCCGACCTCACCATGAACGTCACCACCCGCGAGGTGTTGCGCGGCACCCGCCACATCGAGCTGACGCGCACCGAGTTCACGCTGCTGGAGATGTTCCTGCGGCGCCCGCGGCGGGTGCTGGACCGCTCCTTCATCCTCGAAGAGGTCTGGGGCTACGACTTCCCCACCACCGCCAATTCGCTCGAGGTCTACGTCGGCTACCTGCGCCGCAAGACCGAGGCCGCCGACGAGGCGCGCTTGATCCACACCGTCCGCGGCATCGGCTATGTGCTGCGCGCCACGGAGTCATGATCGGGTCGTGACGCGTGGTGAGCGAGTGAGCAGGTGAGCGCCTGGGGCCTGGTCGCGATGCGGCCGGGAAGCGACGGCCGCTGGCACTACCGTCGTTCCCTGGCCAGCCGGGTGATCTGGCTGACGACGATCGCGGTCGGCCTGTCGGTGGCGCTGGTGGCCGTGGGCGCGTACTTCACCGCCCGCGTCCAGATGCAGAACACCCTGGACGACTCCCTGCTCGACCGCGCCAACAAGGCCGCCGCCACCGACACCCTGCTGGAGGTCGGCGCGCGCGGGGTGCCGCCGTGGGCCCTGGGCGCGGCCGACGTACGGATCGCGTTCGTCGACTACAAGGGCAATCCCGCGATCCTCGACCGCGGGCCGGCGATCGAGCTCGGCGCTCCGGAGATCGAGGTCGCCCGCGGCGAGCACTCGTCGAGCCTGCGCACCCTGCTCATCGCCGGCGAGCGGTACCGCGTCGTCGCCGTGCCGACGCAGCAGGACGGCATCGCGCTGGTGATCGCCCAGCCCCTCGAGGACCAGGACCGCACCCTGTCCCGGCTCGGCTGGGTGACCATCGCCTTCGGTGCCTTCGGCGTGATCGTCGCTGCCCTGGCGGGTTGGACGGTGGCGAGCAACGGCCTCAGACCGGTGCGCAAGCTCACCGATTCGGTCGAGCACATCGCCCGTACGGAGGACTTCACGCCCCTGTCCATCGAGGGCGACGACGAGGTCGCGCGCCTCGCGACGGCGTTCAACCACATGCTGGTGGCCCTCGACGCCAGCCGCGTCCGGCAGCGACAGCTCGTCGCCGACGCGAGCCACGAGCTGCGGACCCCGCTCACGGCCCTGCGCACCAACGTCGACCTGCTGACCATGACCGCCCGCCAGCCCGACGGCCTGCGCAACCTGCCGCCCGATGCCCGCGAGGAGCTGCTCGACGACGTCCAGGCCCAGATCGAGGAGCTCACCACCCTGATCGGCGACCTGACCTCGCTCGCCCGCGACGAACCGATGCCCATCCAGGTCGAGCCCGTCGACCTCGCCGACGTCGTCGACCACGCCATCCAGCGCGTACGACGACGCGCACCCAGCCTCGAGTTCGAGGTCTTCACCCGTCCCTGGTGGGTGATCGGCGAAGCCGCCGAGCTCGAGCGGGCCGTGACCAACCTGCTCGACAACGCCGCCAAGTGGAGCCCCGAGGCGGGCCAGGTCACGGTGCGCCTCAGCGACGGCGTCCTGACGGTCGACGACCAGGGGCCGGGCATCAACGAGGCCGACCGCCCCCGGATCTTCGACCGCTTCTGGCGCTCCCCCGACGCCCGTACCCTGCCCGGATCCGGCCTGGGCCTGGCCATCGTGCGCCAGGTCGCCGAACGCCACTCCGGCTCGGTCCACGCCACCGCCAATGCCAGTGGAGGGGCGCGGATGGTCCTGCGGCTCCCCGGAAGAGAGAAGAACGATGCGTGACACGAAGTGGGGGGTGGCGGCCGTCGCCGTGCTGCCCCTGGTCCTGGCCGGCTGTGGCGGCGAGGACGTCGGCGCAAAGCCGGACCTGCCGACCGAGACGCCCGCGTTGTGGAACCCCTGCGACGCCCTGGATGCCGCCTTCGTGCTGAAGCACTTCGGGTCCACGACGACCGAGCACGCCGGTACGCCCACCCTTCCGGAGTGCCGGTTCGCGCCGGCGAAGGACTCGGGCGAAGCGGCCGTCACCGCGAACTACCAGCTGTTCGGCGGCAGCCTCGACGACTTCTGGGCGAAGATGGGCCAGACCGCGGGAGCCGACGTCCGCACACCCGACGTCCCGCTCGCCGACGCGGCACGGATCGTGGTCGACGCGGCCAAGGACCAGCTGTACGTCACCGGTTTCGTGCAGAACGGCACCCTGTTCGAGGTCGTCAACCTGGTCGATCCTGCGCCGTACGACGAGGAGCGGGCCGTGCGCGGTGTCGAAGCCACGCTCGGGGCCCTCTCCGCGCATGCCGACGAGGCTGGTGCCGGTTCGCCCAGCCCGACCGGCTGATCCCGGTCAGATCCGGCGGTTGACGCTCTCGGAGTAGGCGCCCGGCCGGAACAGCAGGATCGGGTCGTCGGAGAGCCCGATGCCGTCGATGACGCGCGTAGGGTCGAAGACCGTCACCTTGCCGTCGCCCTCGGGGTCGGGTGCGGTGGAGGTGACCTCGATCGTGCCGGCGTCGAACGTCTCGACGCCGCGCCACACGGACATCGGGTCGTGCGGGTCATCGCCGTCGGACGCGATGGTGACCTCCAGCGTGAACCGCACCGGCCTGGCCGCGAGTCGGGCCTCCATCTCGTCGAAGAGCCGGTCATCCCCGCTGAAGGTGCCCTCGGGCCGGCCGGCCTCCTCGTCCAGCGGGCGCAGGACGTAACGCACCCAGCGCTCGATGCCGGTGGCCGAGGTCCAGAGGTACGCGTGGATCGGGAAGAACGTCGCCGCGGCAAAGCTCTTCGGCGGCACGAGGGCCCCGGCCCTGGCGTTGACCGCGAGCGCGGGCAGGGCGTTGGGGTGGCGCAGCAGGAACCCCGGCAGGGCCGACGGTTTGCGGGCCGCCTCGACCATCCGGACGAACGCGTCGGGCGAGCGCACCGGGAAGCGTGGCGCGGTCTGCCCGAGCAGGTCGGTCGCGCCGTCGGGGTGACGGAACGACACCGCCATGCCGCGTACGTCGGGCGCCTTGTCGGGCGACTTCGGGTCGCCGCCACCGTTGGACCAGCGGACCAGCACGGGCACCGGATCGCCCTGCAGGTGCGCGGCGCGGCCGTGTTCCGTGGCGGTGGGGGTGGCCGTGAAGGTGCCGGTGTAGAAGCGGCCCTTGGCGTGCAGTGAGCGGGCGCCGCCATGCGCCCCGAAGGCGGCCTGGATCCGGTCGATCGCCTCGGCGGGAGTCACCATGGGGGGACGCTACCGTCAGCGCCGGTCACCGCACTACGGATCGATCGCCTGAAGGAGCCGCTCGGCCTTCCACCGCGTCTCGTCGTACTCGTCCTCGACCTCGCTGGCGACGGTGATCCCGCCACCCGTGCCGAGGACGTAGTCATCGCCGGCCGTGACGAGGGTGCGGATGATGACGCCGAGGTCGGCGCGACCGTCGCCGGAGATCCAGCCGAAAGCGCCGCTGTAGGCACCGCGCGGGGTCGCCTCGACCTCCTCGATGATCTCCATCGTGCGGAGCTTCGGGGCGCCCGTCATCGAGCCGGCAGGGAACAGCGAGCGCAGCGCACCCACCGTCGTGACGTCGTCGCGCAGGTGGCCCCGGACGGTCGACACGAGCTGGTGCACCGACGAGTACGACTCGACCTCCATGAGCGTCGGCACCTCCACCGACCCGACGTCACACACCATCGCCAGGTCGTTGCGGAGCAGGTCGACGATCATCAGGTTCTCGGAGCGGAACTTGGGATCGCTGGCGAGGTGCTCGCGCGCCGCCGCATCCTCGTCGGGCGTGCTGCCGCGCGCCGTGGTCCCCTTGATCGGCTTGGTCTCCAGGGTGCGGTCGGCGGTGACCAGGGCATACCGCTCCGGGGACGAGCTCAACAGCCACGCCTCCGCACCT
>NZ_JBMCZA010000177.1:6632-6902 GCF_048654705.1 Nocardioides sp. CPCC 206348 | reverse complement strand
ATCGGCTTGGTCTCCAGGGTGCGGTCGGCGGTGACCAGCGCGTACCGCTCGGGCGACGAGCTCAGCAGCCATGCCTCCGCACCCGCCACGTCGTGCTGGAGAAAGCCCGCGTACGGCGCCGGGTTGAGCGTGCGCAGCCGGAGATAGGCGCCCGCGGGGCCGAGGGTGCTCGGCGTGCGGGTGCGGTAGGTCAGGTTGACCTCGTACGAGTTGCCCGCGTGCAGGTGCTCCTGGACTTGCGCGAAGGCGGTGGCGTAGGCGGTGGGGGTG
>NZ_JBMCZA010000177.1:5243-6622 GCF_048654705.1 Nocardioides sp. CPCC 206348 | reverse complement strand
TGGTTGAGGTGCGAGCGCCAGCGAGCCTCGAAACCCCCAGCACGTGCTCGTACTCCCGGATGTGCGAGGGCCGCAGCCACACCGCATCGGGCAGGTCCGGGTCGGGCAGCGCCGGCATGTCCGGTCGTGCCGCGTAGCCGAAGTACCCGAACCACTGGTCGGTCGGCCTGCCGGCCGCCAGCTCCGCCTCGAGTACGACGAACGGGTCATCCCCCACGACCTCGGACCGTCCACCGACGTGCCGGGTGACCTCACGGGTGGCCGCCGAGTAGCTCAGGGAGACGTCGTCGTCCTCGAGCCAGCCGATCAGCGACTTGCGTCGCGACCAGTCCCGGGCACCGCCGCCGTCGAGCCAGACGCAGCGCGCATGGCGGGCCTGGATACGGGCGAACGCCTCGGCGGGGTCGCCCTGGGTCACCATCCCGTCAGCGTCCCATGGCCAGGAAGTTCGCTACCAGCATGGCACCGTGCTCGGAGAGCACCGACTCGGGATGGAACTGAACGCCCTCCACCCGCAGGGTCCGGTGCCGCACACCCATGACCGTGCCGTCGGCCGCCCACGCCGTCGCCTCGAGCTCGTCGGGCAACCGGGTCGCGGCCAGCGAGTGGTAGCGCACGGCATCGAACGACGCGGGCAACCCTGCGAACACACCTCGGCCGTCGTGGGTGACCGACTCGACCTCGCCGTGTGCGGGCTGGATCCGGGAAACCTCGCCGCCGAAGGCGACCACCATCCCCTGCATTCCCAGGCAGACACCCAGCACGGGCCGCCCGTCGAAGTCCCACTGGTACTCCCGCGGATGCCCCGGCCCCGGCGACAGCACCAGGTGGGAGAACCTGGACAGGTCCACGGGGTCGTTCCACTGCACGACCGTCGGCAGTTCCCCCGTGACGCCGGCGATCAGGTGCACCAGGTTCCACGTGTAGGAGTCGTGGTGGTCGACCACGACGACGTCGGGAATGGTCACCGCAGCACCGCAAGTTCGCGACGACGCAGTGCCGCGACCACGCCAGCAGCGGGCGCGACATGGACCTCAGGGAAGTCTTCCTCGCCGGCGGTCGGGTCGACCGGCCAGGCCAACCGCTCCCCGTCGAGCGAGAACTCCGCCGTGACACCGGGCTTGTTGCCGCGGGGGTCCTGGCGGTGCCAACCGCCGCCGAGGTGGACCGCGACCAGGCCGTGCAGCACGTGCCGGTCGTCGTCGGCCAGCCACTGGTAGCAGAGCCCCGTCGGCACGCCGCCGGCCCTGAGCACTGCGGTGAGCAGGTGCGCCTTGGCGTAGCACCAGCCGGCACCGTCGGTCAGGACGTCGGTCGCGGAAACGGCGAACCGCGGATCGCCCGCGTCTCCCGCGTGCGCGATCTCGTCACGGACCCAT
>NZ_JBMCZA010000177.1:4208-5191 GCF_048654705.1 Nocardioides sp. CPCC 206348 | reverse complement strand
TCGTCCTCGGCGAGGTACTCCCCCGGTGGCCGGGCGATGAGGTCCACGCCTAGAGCAGGACCGAGGAGACGAGGTCGTGCACGATGTCGAAGCCACGCTCGGTGAGGATCGACTCGGCGTGGAACTGGACGCCGCGGAAATGCGGGCCGGTCACGGCGTGCACGTCGCCGGACTCGGGATCGGTGTCGACGCGCACACCGTCCGGCAGGACCGTTTCGGCCGACGGCCGACCGACGAACGTGTTGTAGAACCCGACCTTCGCCGGCTTGCCGTCGAGCAGCACGGCCGCCTGGGTGCCCTGGAAGACGATGTCCTTGAACGCGAGCGGGATGCCGAGCTGGTGGCACAGCGTCTGGTGGCCGAGGCACACGGCGAGGAACGGCTTCTCGTTCTCCAGCAGCCACGCGACCGCGGCCCGCATCCGCAGCATCTTGGGGTCGTTGTCGTCGCCGGGGTCACCGGGACCCGGCCCGACGATGACCAGGTCGTCGCCGTCGAGTGCGCCGTCGACGTACGCCTCATGGCGCACCACCCGGCTGCTGATCCCCATCCGGGTCAGCATGTGGCGCAGCATGTTCACGAAGTCGTCCTCGCCGTCGAGGATGACGGCGGACTTCCCGATCAGCCGCGGGTCGACCGGCGTACCGGCCTGGTCGGCGAGCCAGAAGCTGGAGAGCCGGTTGTTGCGGCTGTTGAGCGCGATCAGCACCTCTTCGTCGGCGACCAGCGTCGCGACGTCGGCGGTGGGGATCGGCGCCGGCGGGACGAGTCCGAAGGCGGACAGGATGCCGCCGGCCTTGGCGTGCGTCTCCGCCACTTCGTACGACGGCACGGAGTCCCGCACGAGGGTCGCTCCGGCCGTCACCTTCAGCGCCCCGTCGATCGAGACATCGGCCGTACGGATCACGATCGGGCTGTCCACGACGGGCTCACCCGCGGCGTCACGGCCGAAGAGGGCGAGCGCGGCGCCGTAGTAGCCACGG
>NZ_JBMCZA010000177.1:2779-4198 GCF_048654705.1 Nocardioides sp. CPCC 206348 | reverse complement strand
GTACGGATCACGATCGGGCTGTCCACGACAGGTTCACCGGCGGCGTCGCGCCCGAACAGAGCGAGCGCGGCGCCGTAGTAGCCGCGACCCTCGGGCTCGTACTGCTTGATCAGCCGGCAGGCGTTCTCCACGGGCGAACCGGTGACCGTGGCGGCGTACATCGTGTCCCGCAGGACCTCGCGCACGTCGCGCGACGTACGGCCGGCGAGGAGGTACTCCGTGTGGATCAGGTGCGTCATCGGCTTGAGGAACGGGCCGAGCACCTGGCCGCCCTCGGTGCAGATGTCGCACATCATCTTGAGCTCTTCGTCGACGACCATGAAGAGCTCGTAGATCTCCTTCTCGTCCTTGAGGAACTCGGCGAGGCGCTCCTCCGTGCTGCGCGTCTCGCCGGCGGGCGGGCGCAGGTGGAAGGTGCCGGAGATGGGGTTCATCCGGACGTCGCCGCCGTGGACGCTGACGTGGCGTTCGGGGCTGGCGCCGACGAGGTAGCGGTCGCCGGTGAAGAAGAGGAACGTCCAGTACGCGCCGCGCTCGCGCTCGAGCAGGCGGCGGTAGACGGTGAGCGCGACGTCCGCACTCCAGTCGGCGACCACGGCTCGGTAGTTGCGGCCGATGACGAGGTTCGCGCCCTCGCCCTGGCCGATCTCCTCGCTGATGATCGACTCGACGACCTTGGCGTACTCGTCGTCGTCGGTGTCGAAGCCACCGCGGTCGGTGAACTCGACCGGCACCTCGTCGATCGCTGCGATCACGTCGGCGACGGAGAACTCGTGCTCGGCCTGGACGTCGACGACCACCAGCGGGGTGCCGTCGTCGTGTGCCTCGAACCCGCGCTCGGTGACCTGCCGGAACGGTACGGCGACCAGCCGGTCACAGATGTGCCCGACCTCGGGAACGCCGGTCTCGAGCGGGATGTCCATGATCGACTCGGCGGTGCTGCGGGTGCCGCCGAGCACGCCGACGGTGTCGCGATCACCTGCCCGGGTCGAGCGCCGGATGATCGCCCACGCCTCGTGCCCCTGGATGGCCGTGATGGCTTCCCGGGCAGTGAGGCTGGTGCTGGTCTGATCCGACATGGGTGAAGCCTATTCGGGGTGGACGGTGGGTCGCCGCCCGGTTTCGCCCTACGGCCGGGATCGGGGGTTCGGGTCGACCGGGCCGGCTGGGCTGTAACACGCTGTCCGCCCCTCTGGCCGACCGTTGCCCTCGCAAATTCGCGTCTGTGGCGGGTTGCTAGCACTGACATCGGTCGGGTAGTCGAGCGGACAGCGTGTTACAGCTCGCCCGCCCGCTCAGACGCCGAGGGCGAGGAAGGCCGCGGCGGTGGCGGCCTCGACCGAGCCGGGTACGGCGGCGCGTCGTACCTCATGCAGGGCGGTGGCCGGATCGCTGCCGGCGGCGAGGGCCGCGTGCAGG
>NZ_JBMCZA010000177.1:2656-2769 GCF_048654705.1 Nocardioides sp. CPCC 206348 | reverse complement strand
CGTCGAGGTGAGTGAGGACGGCTTCGAGCGTGGCGTGGGCGCCGTCGAGGAGTACGGCGTCCGGGTGCCGCCTCGCGAGCACGGGCACCTCGGCGCCGCCGGTCGCCAGCCCA
>NZ_JBMCZA010000177.1:2360-2646 GCF_048654705.1 Nocardioides sp. CPCC 206348 | reverse complement strand
TCGACCATCAGGTCGGCGGTCGCGGTGTCGTTGACCTCCGCGACGCTGCTGACCAGGCCGGCGGTGCCGAGCGAGAAGAGGGCAGCCGCCAGGCCGAGCAGCTCTTCGGCGCCGACCGGTGCGAGCACGCCGGACTCGCAGGCCGAGAGGACGACCCGGTACGGCGCCCGCTGGAGCCGTTCGAGGTCGTGCACCGTCAGCGGTCCGTCGGCGAGGTCGAGTGCGGAGAAGAGCGGACTGTCCGCACGGAACCGCCCGTGAGCAGCGAGGTGCACGAGGTCGGCGC
>NZ_JBMCZA010000177.1:0-2350 GCF_048654705.1 Nocardioides sp. CPCC 206348 | reverse complement strand
GGGCCGCAGATGAGAACGGTCCGCGGATCCGCAGGCCGTGCAGTGGCGCGAGCCCGCAGCAACTGCCCCGCCGACGGCACCACACTGAACGGCCGGTCGTGCAGAGCAGGAAGCAACGCCCACGGCAGTCCATGCAGCCGCGCGGTCGGGGCGATCACGACCGGGCCCTCCGGGATCAGCCGTACGGCGTCCCCGAGGATCGCGTCCTGCAGCCGCTGCCCGAGTGCAGTCAGGTCGGCGGGCCGCCCGCGTGAGGTGCGCCGGAGCAGCATCGCGGCGGGTCCGAGAAGCTCGCCCACCTCGGCCGTCGAACCCGCGATCCGCCGTCGCACCTTCCCGCCGTGCACGACGAGCACGTGCAGGGTCCCGTCGACGTCAACCAGCTCGACCAGGCAACCGTCCCCGACCGAGGCCACGACCTCCTCGGCGCTGACCGGCCGCTGCCGATCGACCGAGTCCGAGGAGAGCGTGTGGTGCTCGGCCCGCACCGCCCGCTCCAGCCGCAACCGCTCCTTCTCGAGGTCCTCGGTCGGATCGCCGTCCTGACGGGCCTCCGCGAGCCGGCGACCGTTGTCGCGCAGGGCTGCGAGCGAGGCAGGGATCGTCGCCGCGTCGGACGTCGCGGGCGGTTGGGCAAGGGCGGTGGCGCGGGTGCGTTCGCTCCAACGGAGGAGCGTGCGCGGGTCGGTCGCTGCGTGGCGCAGGGCGATGGTCGTCAGCTCTCGACCATGGGTCGTCGCAAGGGCCCGGAGCTCTGAGGAGCCGATCAGGCGTCGGTGCTCGTCGATCGCGTCGAGGCCGGCGGTGGCCGCGCGCAGGACCCCGCCGCGGT
Source organism: Nocardioides sp. CPCC 206348 (assembly GCF_048654705.1). NCBI lineage: Bacteria > Bacillati > Actinomycetota > Actinomycetes > Propionibacteriales > Nocardioidaceae > Nocardioides > Nocardioides sp. CPCC 206348. The sequence continues at coordinate 1,518 of NZ_JBMCZA010000177.1, read as the reverse complement.
CGTTCGAGTCCTCACGGGCGAGTGCTTGGGCATTCCACGCGCCAGCGCGCACCAACGCGTTGGGATGGTTGCGGTACGACGCAGCGCAAACCCAGAGATCGACGGCTTCCTGACCACGGGCCGCCCGGCCGGCGAGGGTCAGCGCGATCGGTGCTTCGACCGCCCGCTCCTCGTGGAGTTCCTCAGCGACCAGTCGCGCCTCGCGCGCCAGTCCCTGAGTTGCTCCGGTTGCGGCCCGAGCCCGCACGACCGTCAGCCGGGCCCGGCGCTCGAACCACTCCCGGCCCTGCCGACGAAACATCACACGGGCCGTGCGTGCCGGTTCGATCGCCGATTGCGGTTGCTGGTCAGCCACCAGCGCATCGGCGAGGGCCAGCTTGCGCTCGGCTTCAAACGCGGCGGTCAAGCGCAAGTCACTTCTGCCGAGCAGCGCCACCGCATCGGCGGTCATGCCTGCTGCGAGGTAACAGACCGCAAGCGGGCCGACGTCCTCGAATCGCAGCCAGCCCACCGATTCGCTTCCACGGACCGCCTCCGTCAGGCGTCGGAGGCCGCCGGAGACGTCCCCTCGCGCCATCGCGATCTCACCAAGGTTCGTGAGAGCGCTGAGCCGATCAGTCGTGTCTCCCAGTTGCTCCAGGATCTCCGCGGCTTCGAGCGCATGGCGCTCGGCCGCATCCACTCGGCCACGGACGAGCTCGATGTGCGCCAGCCACAGGTGGGAGCGCGCCTCCCAGACCCGGTTGCCCGTTTGCCGAAACTCGTCGAGTGCTCGGCCCATGACCGGGAGGGCTTCGTCGTACCTGCCCAGGGTCGTGAGGATGCCGGCCTGCCGCATGGCGACCTTCGCTGCGATCTCACCCGTGGCGCTCTCCAGCGCGCGATCGAACTGGAGAAGGCCGGCGCGCGGTCGGCCCGCCAGTACCAATGCTCCCGCCAGAGTGGCGCGCACGTCGCTCTCACGACCGTCGACCCCGCTCCTGATAGCCGCCCGGACGCCCTCCCGCAACACAGCGGTCGCCTCCACGGCCTGTCCGTCGCTACGCAGGACGATGCCCAGCGCCTGGCACGCAAAGGACCGGAGGAGGTCGTCCGGGGCGCTGGCGAGGATCGCCCGAGCCCGTTCGCCCGCCTCTCCAGGACGATCCATCGCGAGCTCCAGAAGTTCCTGCATGGTTTCCTCGCGAGCGTCGAGAGCACCGCTCTTTACGGGCGGTTCGGGGCACCACTACGTTAGCGGCGGCGGTGAGCTCGGACCGCCGTACCTCCAACTCCCAGGAGCGTCGATGAATGAGCCGGACCGTCCCCCCTTGTCCCGCAATCCGCTGACGTCACTCCTCGAGTGGCTGCGCCGCCAGCGCGGCGGTGGCCGTGCCCCGGTCAAGCCCGGCCGTAGCAAGGAACAGCTCGAACGCGAGAAACTCCGGGTCCAGGTCGGGGTGATCCGCCGATCTTTCCGCGGCGACGTCGCGGCCGCTGCCGCACGAGGCGGAGGTCGCGCAACGGACGACGCCGACA
>NZ_JBMCZA010000176.1:17547-19364 GCF_048654705.1 Nocardioides sp. CPCC 206348 | reverse complement strand
GAGATGGTCGACACGTCCGGCTTCACCCTCGGCGAGAACGTCGCGGCCACACCGGGCGCCGTCGTGTTCCGCAACGACGTCCTCGAGCTGATCCAGTACCTGCCGCAGTGCGACGAGGTCTACGAGGTGCCGGTGATGATCGTCCCGCCGACGATCAACAAGTACTACGCGATCGACCTCGCCCCGGGCCGGAGCCTCGTGGAGTTCAGTGCCCAGAACAACCGGCAGATGTTCGTGATCTCCTGGCGCAACCCCGATGCCCGGCACGCGGACTGGAACCTCGACACCTACGCCCGCGCGATCCTCGATGCGCTCGACGCCGTCGAGGAGATCACCGGGAGCTCCCGCACGGTGCTTGCCGGCATCTGCTCGGGCGGCATCCTCGCCAGCATCGTGGCGGCGTACCTCGCCGGCATCGGGCGTCAGGACCGCCTCGCCGGCGTGGTCCTCGCCGTGACCGTGATCGACAACGCCGGGTCGGGCACCATCGCGGCCCTCACCGATCCACGCCTTGCCGCCCGGGCAAAGGCGCGGTCGGCGAAGAAGGGCTACCTCGACGGTCGAGCACTCGCCGAGGTGTTCGCGTGGTTGCGTCCCAGTGACCTGATCTGGAACTACTGGGTCAACAACTACCTGCTCGGCAAGAAGCCGCCGGCCTTCGACATCCTGTTCTGGAATGCCGACACCACCCGGATGACGGCCGGGCTGCACGCCGACTTCGTCGACCTCGCGATGGAGAACCAGCTCATCCGCCCGGGTGCGCTGTCGGTACTCGGCGTGCCGATCGACCTCGGGTCGGTCACGGTCGACAACTACATCGTGGCCGGCATCGCCGACCACATCACGCCGTGGGAGAACTGCTACCGGACCACCCAGCTCTTCGGTGGGAAGAGCCGGTTCGTGCTCTCGACCAGCGGCCACATCGCGGCCCTGGTGAACCCGCCGGGCAACCCGAAGGCGACCTTCCACACCAACGACGACCACGGCGCCGACGCGAAGGCCTGGCTCAAGGGAGCAGAGACCCGGCAGGGCAGCTGGTGGAACGACGGGACGGCGTGGCTCAACGAGCGCTGCGGCGATCTCAAGCCGGCACCCAAGGACCTCGGTTCGACCCGGTTGCAGCCCCTGGCCGACGCCCCGGGCACCTACGTCTACGACAAGTGAGGCATCACCCCGTGAACCAGCTCCGCCAGGTCACCGTGCTCGGACACCCGATCCGGGTCTCGGTCCGACCGGGGAGTGAGCCCGGGCCGCCGCTCCTGCTGTGCAACGGGATCGGCGCGAGCCTGGACCTGTTGCAACCCTTCGTCGACGCGCTGGACCACCGGATCGAGGTGGTCCGCTTCGACGTGCCCGGCGTCGGTGGATCGCCCGACCCGCGGACGCCGTACAACTTCGCGCTCCTCGCGCACGGCGTCGGCAAGCTGATGACCCGGCTCGGCCATCACGAGTACGACGTCCTGGGGATCTCGTGGGGCGGCGGACTCGCGCAGCAGATCGGCTTCCAGCAGCCGCGTCGCTGCCGGCGCCTGGTGCTGGCCAGCACCGCCACCGGCGCCCTGATGGTCCCCGCCGGGCCACAGGTCTTGCGCAAGATGATCACCCCGCGGCGCTACCGGGACGCGGGCTACGCCGTCCAGGTCGCCGCCGAGCTGTACGGCGGGCAGATGCGCGACCGGCCCGACGACGTACGCCGGTTCATGCACGACCAGTCCCGCGTCGGGTCCCGCCGCGGCTACCTGCTCCAGCTGCTCGCCGGAGCGGGCTGGTCGAGCCTCCCGGCACTGCCGCTGATCCGGCAGCCCACCTTGATCCTG
>NZ_JBMCZA010000176.1:14738-17537 GCF_048654705.1 Nocardioides sp. CPCC 206348 | reverse complement strand
GGGTCCCGCCGCGGCTACCTGCTCCAGCTGCTCGCCGGGGCCGGCTGGTCGAGCCTCCCGGCGCTGCCGCTGATCCGGCAGCCCACGTTGATCCTTGCGGGCGACGACGACCCGATCATCCCGCTGGTGAACGCCCGGATCATGGGACGCCTGCTCCCCCACGCCCGTCTCCACGTCTACTCCGACGGGCACCTGGGCCTGGTCACCAGTGCCGAAGAGCTGGCGCCGCTGGTCGCCGGCTTCCTGCGCGACGAGGCCTGACGGGACTGGGGTCCCGTGGCACCCTTGATGGCGAAACGGGGTGATCGCGATGACCGAGGACCAGCAGGAAGCCGGGCCCGCCGACGCCCTCGATGCCCGCGAGGCCGAGAAGAAGGCCGCCCGCGCCCGCATCGAGCACCAGCAGACCTGGGTCGACCTGCAGATCCGGCAGGCGATGGAACGCGGCGACTTCGACAACCTGCCCGGCGCCGGCAAGCCGATCGAGGGCCTCGGCGACACCTACGACCCGGAGTGGTGGCTCAAGAAGCTGGTCGAACGCGAGCACATCGCGGTCCTCCCACCGGCCCTCCAGCTGCGCAAGGACGACGCCGGGCTCGACGACCACCTCGACACCCTGACCTCCGAGAAGGAGGCCCGCAGGTTCGTCGAGGAATTCAACGCGCGCGTCATCCGGGCCCGCTACACACCCGTCGACGGCCCGCCGCTGATCACCCTGCCGCGCGACGTCGACGAGACCCTCGCTGCCTGGCACGAACGTCGCGCCGCCCGCCGTCGTACGACGCCCGCGGTGGCGGCACCCGAGCCCGCACGCCGCACACGCTGGTGGCGTCGTCGATGACGCGATGGTCCCGATAGGACATCGCCACGTCTCGCCGAGACATCCGTCATACCCAACGAAGGCAACCCGCCGGTAAGTTGTCCAAACGTGAGCCACAAGAGCCCCAAGGACTTTTTCCGACCGCTGGCCGTGGGCGCGCCCATGCCGCCCCGCGAGATCCCCGCCCGGCCCAGCCGCGCGATCCACTTCTTCGATCCCAGCAACGAGAAGATGGCCGCGAAGATCCCCGGGATGGTCGGCACCGTCGACGTACTGCTCGGCAACCTCGAGGACGCCGTCAAGGCCGACAACAAGGTCGCCGCGCGTGAGGGCCTGATCCGGATCGGTCAGTCGACCGACTTCGGCCCGACCCAGTTCTGGACCCGGATCAACTCGCTCGACAGCCCGTGGGTGCTCGACGACCTCACCGCGCTCGTCCCGGCGATCGGCGACAAGCTCGACGTGATCATGGTCCCGAAGGTGCAGGGCGCCGAGGACATCCACTACATCGACCGGCTGCTCGCCCAGCTCGAGGCCAAGGCCGGCATCACCAGGCCGATCCTCGTGCACGCCATCCTCGAGACCGCCCGCGGCGTGGCCAACATCGAGGAGATCTGCGGCGCCAGCCCGCGCATGCAGGGCCTCTCGCTCGGCCCCGCCGACCTGGCGGCCGACCGCAAGATGAAGACCACCCGCGTCGGTGGCGGCCACCCGGGCTACCTCGTCCGCGAGGACCCGCCGAAGGGCGACGACGGCACCAGCCAGATCGACGCACCGCGGGCGATCTTCCAGCAGGACCTGTGGCACTACACGATCGCCAAGATGGTCGACGCCTGCGCGACGCACGGCATCTACCCGTACTACGGCCCGTTCGGCGACATCGCCGACGTCGTGGCGTGCGAGGACCAGTTCCGCAACGCGTTCCTGCTCGGCTGCGTCGGCACCTGGAGCCTGCACCCCAAGCAGATCGCCATCGCCAACCGCGTCTTCGCGCCCAGCGTCGAGGACATCGCCCACGCCCGCCGGGTCGCGGCCGCGATGGGCGACGGCACCGGTGCCGTGATGATCGACGGCAAGATGGAGGACGACGCCTCCCTCAAGCAGTGCCTGGTCCTGGTCGCGCTGGCCGAACAGCTGGCCGAGATCGATCCCGAGCTGAAGGCCGCCTACGACGCGATCGAGGTCCCGGCATGAGCGAGTTCAAGCCCCTCCGGTCCGTCCTCTACATGCCCAGCGCCAACGAGCGGGCACTGGAGAAGGCCAAGACCCTTCCTGCCGACGCGATCATCTTCGACCTCGAGGACTCCGTCGCGCCCGACGCCAAGGTCGGCGCCCGCCAGTCCGCGGCCGCTGCCGTGCAGTCCGGTGAGTACGGCCGCCGCCAGCTGATCATCCGCGTCAACGGCATCGGCACCGAGTGGCACGACGACGACATCGTCGCAGCGGCCGCGGCCGGCCCCGACGTCGTACTCGTCCCCAAGGTGAACTCCGCCGAAGAGGTCCGCGCGCTCGTCGACGCCCTCGGCGCTGCCGGAGCGCCGGAGAAGACCAAGCTCTGGGCCATGGTCGAGACCCCGATCGGCATGCTCAACGCGCTGTGGATCGCCACCGCCTCCGAGCGCCTCACCGGCTTCGTGATGGGCACCAACGACCTCGTCAAGGAGCTGTACGCCGAGCACGTCCCCGGCCGCCAGCCCGTGATCACCGGCCTGGGCCTCGCCCTGCTGGCGGCCCGCGCCGCCGGCATCGTGATCATCGACGGCGTCTACAACGACGTGAAGAACATCGACGGCTTCCTCGCCGAGTGCGAGCAGGGCCGCCAGATGGGCTTCGACGGCAAGACCCTCATCCACCCCGGCCAGGTCGAGGGCGCGAACACCGCCTTCGCCCCGAGCGAGCAGGCCGTCGAGGACGCCCGCGGGCTGATCCAGGCCTGGGAGGACGGCAAGGGTGCCGGCGTCGTGACCTACAACGGCAAG
>NZ_JBMCZA010000176.1:13963-14668 GCF_048654705.1 Nocardioides sp. CPCC 206348 | reverse complement strand
CGGCGGGCCCGCGCCTAGCCGACCGGGGGTCGGAAGGGCGGCGGGCCCAGGATCTCGATGGCGCCGGTCGCCTCGGCGGCCGCACGGATGCGGTCGAAGTCGACCGGTGTCGGCCGGGCTTCGCTCGCGTGCCGGTAGAACGCCTCGCCGGCCGCGGGGTTCTGGAACTCCAGCATCCTGGCCGTCGGCGAGGTGACCATGAAGGCGTGCGGGACGTTGCGCGGGAACACCGCGACACCGCCCGCACCCAGGACGGTCTCCTCGCCATCGACGTGCAGCAGGAGCTCGCCCTCGACCAGGTAGAACGTCTCGTCGGCGTTCGGATGGATGTGCAGCGGGGTGACCTTCCCCCGCTCGAGCTGGTCCTCGAACATGAAGAACGCGCCACCGGTCTCGGCACCGGTGACCTTCCAGGTGAGCCTGCCCCCGCCGCAGAACCAGGCCTGCTCGCCCTCACCCTGCTGCCGGACCGTGGCTGTCAATGTGTCCATGACGCCTTCTCTCCTATATGGGACTCGTGTCCCATAACGACACTAAGGTACCGTAAGAGGCATGTCAACGGCGTACGAGGAGTCCGGCCGGACCCGGCAGAAGGCACGCACCCGGGGCGAGCTGATCGCCGCGACGCGGGCCTTGATCGAGGAGGGCACTCCGTCCCCCACGGTGGAGCAGGCGGCCGAGCGGGCATCGGTGTCGCGGACCACC
>NZ_JBMCZA010000176.1:13375-13953 GCF_048654705.1 Nocardioides sp. CPCC 206348 | reverse complement strand
GCCGCGACGCGGGCCTTGATCGAGGAGGGCACTCCGTCTCCCACGGTGGAGCAGGCAGCCGAACGGGCATCGGTGTCACGGACCACGGCCTACCGCTACTTCCCCAGCCAGACCGCGCTCCTGATCGCGGCGCACCCGGAGATCACGACCACGTCGTTGCTGTCGGACGACGCCGGCGATGACCCGGCTGCGAGGCTCGACCAGGCGGTCGAGCGGTTCGTCACGATGGTGCTCGAGACCGAGGGGCAGCAGCGGACGATGCTTCGGCTCTCGCTGGAGGCCTCCGACAAGCGCGAGCTCCCCCTGCGCCAGGGCCGGGCGATCGGGTGGTTCACCGATGCCCTCGCTCCGCTGGAGCCGCAGCTCGGGAAGGCGGAGATCCGGCGACTGGCCGTGGGGATCCGCAGCGCGACCGGGATCGAGGCCCTCGTCTGGTTGACCGACGTCGCCGGGCTCTCGCGACCCGAGGCAGCCCGGCAGCTGCGCTGGACGGCACAGGCACTCCTCGCGCACACCCTGGCCGCGGGCCCTCCCTAGAGGCAGCGAGAGGCAGCCAGAGTGGTCAGAGGAAGTCAGTT
>NZ_JBMCZA010000176.1:12793-13365 GCF_048654705.1 Nocardioides sp. CPCC 206348 | reverse complement strand
CGTCTGGTTGACCGACGTCGCCGGGCTCTCGCGACCCGCGGCAGCCCGGCAGCTGCGCTGGACGGCACAGGCGCTCCTCGCACACACCCTGGCCGCGGGTCCTCCCTAGAGGCAGCGAGAGGCAGCCAGAGGTGGGCAGAGGTGGTCAGTCCGGCGCGGTGTCGCCGAGCTGCTTCACGAGGAGGTCGGTGACGGCCTGCTGTTCCTCGATGTAGGGATGGAACGCGAACCCGCCCCGCTTCGGGTCCGGCGACGCGCCGGCGACCCACGGGTCCTTGGCGCAGATGTCGTGGCCCTCGGTGGCCGACCACACGTCGATGTACTCGGCGCCGGCCTTCTCGGCTCCCGCCTCCAGCGCGCGGGTGACCTCGCTGAACAGCTCACGCCCAACGGGATAGTCGGCCGGGGCCAGCGGCATCGCCGGGCACCAACCGGTGGCGGGGATGACCTGCGGGTAGCCGACGATGACCACGCGCGCCTCGGGCGCACGATCGAGGATGTCCCCGACGGCGTCCTCGATGTCGCTGGCGACCTTGTCGATCAGCTGGGACAGCTTGGCCGACCGCTGCGCG